>CAZNCO010000011.1:0-21027 GCA_964571345.1 uncultured Ohtaekwangia sp. | reverse complement strand
TGTTTCCTCAAGTGATTTTGCATCGCTTGACAAAGATACGCCAAACGATGGTGCCATTTCTTTCAATTTATTTTGCCACGCAGGATTTTTGCTCTCCTCTTTGAAGCAACGCGGTAAGATTCCAAACATAATTGCCGCAGCCGTAGACGCACCCGGTGAAGCTCCCAGCAATGCAGCCACACTTCCATCTGCAGAAACCACAGCTTCGGTTCCAAACTCCAATTTTCCTCCACTGCCTTCGTCTTTCTTGATTACTTGCACACGCTGGCCAGCTTCTTTCAATTCCCATTCATCTAGTTTTGCCAATGGCACATATTCGCGAAGTGCATTTACACGATCTTCATGTGAGAGGCGGAGCTGTTCGATTAAATATTTTGTAAGAGGAACATTTCGTAAGCCTGCCGAGATCATTGGGAAAAGGTTGTCGGGCTTTATAGATTTTGCAAGATCAAAACGAGATCCTGACTTCAAAAATTTGGTAGAAAATCCTGCAAATGGTCCGAAGAGCAATTCCTTTTTGCCGTTGATTACCCTTGTATCAACATGCGGAACGGACATTGGTGGTGAGCCAACACTTGCTTTGCCATAGACTTTCGCAAAATGTCTTTGAATAAGATCTTCATTTGTGCATTTAAGCCATAGTCCACTTACTGGAAATCCTCCGTAGCCCTTTCGTTCTTCTATCTCAGCCTTCTTTAATAAGTTTAGCGTAGCTCCGCCAGCACCCAAGAAAACAAATTTTGACGCGCGACAACTTTCTTTTTGTTCATTTAAAAGATTACGAACAATTACTTCCCATCCTCCCTTCTTATGCGGATCTATATCAAGTGTTTCAACATTATAGTGAACGATAACACCCGGCATCTTTTCTAATTGGGCAAATATTTCGCGAGTAAGCTCTCCAAAATTTACATCCGTGCCCATATTGATCCTGGTGGCTGCAACGGCATCTTTTGAAGATCGGCCCTCCATAATGAGCGGAGCCCATTTGGCAATTTCTGTACGATCTTCTGAATACGTCATGTCACTAAACAGCGCATTCTCTTTCAACGAGGAAAATCTCTTCTTCAAATAAGTTACATTATCGTTGCCCCACACAAAGCTCATATGCGGCACAGACCGAATAAATTTCGAAGCATCCGTGATGTATTTCTTTTGAACCAGATAGGCCCAAAATTCCTTTGACACTTCAAACGATTCGCAGATTTTTAAAGCCTTCGAAATTTCCACAGATCCATCCGGTTTTTGTGGAGTATAATTGAGCTCGCAAAAAGCCGAATGGCCAGTGCCAGCATTGTTCCAGGCATCTGAGCTTTCCATGCCCGGCCGATCAAGCCTTTCAAATATCTGAATAGTAATGTCTGGGTTTAATTCTTTTAACATGATGCCCAGGGTAGCGCTCATGATTCCTGCCCCGATCAGGGCGACATCTGTATCCGGTACCAAAGGCTTTATAGATTTTGACATGGTTTGTTTGTATAGTAAACTTCGAATTTAAAGGATGATTCAGTTGCAAACAAAAATAAAGAACCCGGAGATGAGGTCCGGGCTCAGATAGTATCTTTATTTATTGATCAAACCCCAAATCGATCCTTCAGGGCTGCGGTCAAAATCTCATAGCCTTTTAGCAGCGCACTTTTCTCTGCTCCAATTCCAATCCGAAAGTGATTATCAATTCCCTAGACATCGCCCGCTACAATGAACACGCCCTTCTCCACCCTTAGCCAAGTAGACAAATCTGTTGAGTTTATTGGAAATTTGTATTTGATAAACGCCATGCCACCAGCTTGAGGTGGAACAAAAGAAACCAGGTCATCATATTGCTTTGCCCAATTGATTGTTAGTAGTAAGTTTTCATTTAACATCTTAATGTTTCTTGTCAGAACTTTCTTTCGCATCTCAGGCTTTAAAACAATTTCCGCAATGCGATCGCTGAGAACGCCTGCCGTAATCGAAATATAATCGTGATAAGCCCACGTATTAGCGATTAACTCTTTCGGACCTGCCAGCCAGCCCAACCGCAAAGCAGGCAGTGCATAGGCTTTGGATAGTCCACCATTTACTAAAACCTTCTCATACATTCCAAGAAAACTTGGCTTCTCTATCCCATCAAGATCCGCACCACGATAAACTTCATCGCTGTAAATCCAGCAGTTATATTTTCGAGCTATCTCAACAATAGCCTTCATCTCATCTGATGACAAGACATAACCAGTTGGATTATTCGGATTGCAGATAGCGATCATTTTTGTTCTGGAGGTCATCATTGATTCTACCTCCATCAAATCCGGTTGCCAATTATTTTCTTCGCGCAAGTGAAATCTTTTAGGTGTGCAGCCCATCTCTTCCACAATTCCCCAAATCTGCATATAGTTTGGTACCATCATCACTACTTCATCCCCTTTATCGAGCAAAGTGTGGCAAGCTACAAAGTTGGCTTCTGCAGAACCGTTAGTGACAAGCACATTGTCTTCGTTGCAATTGGGATACAAATCTGAAATTGTCTTGCGCAGAGGTATTGATCCATTCGTTTGCCCGTATCCAAGCACCGTGTCAGTAAGCATTTCAATTTGATCGGCTGTCAGTAATTCTTTCAATTTATATGGGTGAAAACCGCTTTCGGTGAGATTGATCGGCACCGTGTTTTCATAAAGCGACTGTACACGCTCCAGTTCAAAAGTTCTGATATTCATTTGATAAATTTTTATGGTGATTAAAAATGGAAGTTGCGATCATAATGTCCTGCACCGCTACACCAGTGAGATCTGCAATTGTTATTTGCTGATCATTTTTTCTTCTGAGTGAAGGATTTTGAATAAGGGCTCCTAGCTCAATGAGTTTTGTTGTATCCAAACAATCGTGATTTCTTGCCTGATAAGCCTCGCCTCTTGAATTGCTTTGCGCAATACTGTCCGATACTACAAGGTCCGCACTCTTAATAATCTCGGGCGCAAGTTCTATTTTCTCTGATGTGTCAGATCCTAATGCCGTGATGTGAGTTCCTTTTCTGATTTGCGAAGCGCTCAACAGTGGTTGACGAGATGGTGTAGTGGTAATAATAAGATTGCAATTCTGCGCCAACTCAGAAGTAGTTGGTGCAATTGTTATTTTGAAATCTGTATTGCAAAAATGTTTTTGATAGGCAAGTGCGTTTTCAAAATTGCGGCCCCACACCATAATATTTTTACAATCACAGACTTTGCTCAAATATTGTAACTGCAGTTTCGCTTGCATGCCAGTTCCAACAATTCCTACACAGTCCACTTTTGAAGGTGCCAGATACTTTACTGTGATCATACTCGCAATCACCGTTCGGATATCGGTGAGATACCCTTCATCCAATAAGATAGCGAGCAACTCGCCTGTTGTCTGGCTAAAGAGTAACATGAGTCCCTGGCTTGAAGAAAGACCAAGTTTTGTATTGTGATAAAAACCGGACGCAATTTTAATAACATAGTACGGCTGGCCTTTGATGTATCCGTATTTGATGTGTACATCGCCTGGCGGGTCCTCAAAAATCAATTCGCCTACAGGCGGAACCACAGCTCTTCGGGATGAGTAAGCTACAAAGCCTTGCTCTATCAACGGAATTAAATCAACCGACTTTAAATATTTGCGAATTACAGGAAGTGAGAGGATTACCGGAGAATTTGATGTCATGACTAATAAAAATTTAAATGAATTAAATCTTTATTAGGGCATGCACATTTCTATGATGTACAAGAAAGATGCTTACTCCCCAATCTCTTCCCTAATGTTAGAAGCAAGCACCGCTGCTATGAAGCAGCTAATATTCCTCTGTCACAAATGTAAACGGTTTATTTGAATTGAAAAATGCGTTGGGCTAATTACAAACAACGCTTTTAAGAACAGCCTCGCTCACATTGCCTCCACAAATGATGATCGCTACCTGCTTTCCCTGGTATCTGTTTTTCTCCTTAAGCAAGGAGGCAACTGCTACTCCAGCAGAGCCTTCGATGATGAGGTGATGATGCTTGAGAATTAATTTCATCGAAGCCATAATTTCTTCTTCGCTTACCGTAATGTAAGTATCCACACATTTCTGGCAAATTTCAAAAGTGATGGAGTCAGCCTCTATGCCCAATTAACTTTTGCTCTATATCCTTCGCTTGCTGATCTAGCTTCACCTGTAACTTTGGACTTACTTGAGCTGAGGCCGATGAGGCAAATATTATAAGAGTTATTAACTGAAAACATTTCATGCGTTCGATGTTGTTTGACTTGGCTGCTACTTTTTTTTCGTATTCTATTTAAACGAATTCCTTGTTACAAGCAAAAGCTTTCGTTAACGTGACTGCAAAAATGTTATTGGTGGTAAAATCTCATCCCTTGAACTTAAATAAAAAACCCGGAATCGCTTCCGGGTTTTCAATTTAACAAAAGCAAAAAATTCTAGAATGGATATTGACCCTTCTCAATAGCATAATTGGCGACTTTCCTTCTTGCCTCTTTTAAGTTATAAGGATCAATTTTTGTGAAGCGTTTCAGCCCCATGAGCATCAAGCGAAGCTCGTCACCCTCTGCAAATGACATGATAGCTTGACGTCCGGCAGAAGCAGCTTTTTCTATTGCAGAATGCAAATAGATCATCGCCATTTCTTTTTGGATTTCACAGGCTTTCTCGCCATGTTGGTTGATCAGTTTTTCCACACGAAGCAAAGTTGATTCTGCCACGTAACCTTCTATCAACATGTCGGCAAGGTTCATGAGAACTTCCTGCTCATCACTCAACT
Organism: uncultured Ohtaekwangia sp.; assembly: GCA_964571345.1. Taxonomy (GTDB): domain Bacteria; phylum Bacteroidota; class Bacteroidia; order Cytophagales; family Cyclobacteriaceae; genus ELB16-189. The sequence goes on along the minus strand of CAZNCO010000011.1, from coordinate 16,273 downwards.
TCATCATGAATTTCTGTACGGCTGCACCCGATACCATCAACCCGGCTTTCTTCATATTGGCCAATGCCTTTTTCTCTTTCACAAAAATTCCTTCCTCCTCGCTGGCACCAAAGTCCGGGATTGACATCAATTCCTTTTGAACAGCCATAGCAGGAGTCATGAGGTCAAGTGTGCCTTTCATCGCGCGCTTCATCAACATATCAATCGTTAGCAAACGGTTGATTTCATTGGTGCCTTCAAATATCCTGTTGATACGCGCATCGCGATAGGCTCTGTCCATCGGGCCTTCAGCGGAGAAACCCATGCCTCCATAAATCTGCACGCCCTCGTCCACACAATAATCCAAAACTTCCGATCCATGAACTTTCAAGATTGCACATTCAATTGCAAATTCCTCCAAAGACTTCAACTTGGCTTTACCGGATTCCATTCCTCCAGCTACCAGTGCATCATACGCATCATCAATATTTTGTCCAGCCCTATAGTGAGCCGACTCGGATGCAAAAATGCGAGTTACCATCTCGGCAATCTTGTATTTGATAGCACCGAAATTGGCGATCGCTGTTCCAAACTGCTTACGTTCCTTGGCATATTTAATTGCAGCCGATGTTGCATACTTGGCCCCTCCCACTGCTCCAGCCCCAAGTTTAATCCTGCCAATGTTCAAAACATTCACTGCGATTTTAAAACCATTCTCTCTCTCTGAAAGCATATTCTCAACGGGCACTTTGCAATCGTTGAAAAATATCTGGCGTGTGGATGATCCTTTGATTCCCATCTTATGCTCTTCGGGGTTCATAGTGATTCCACCAAATGATCTCTCAACAATAAATGCAGTCAGATTCTTATCGTTGTCAATTTTTGCAAACACGATCATGATATCCGCAAAGCCACCGTTGGTAATCCACATTTTCTGGCCGTTAATCAGGTAATGTTTTCCATCGGGAGTTAGCGTGGCCTTTGTTTTTCCACTGTTGGCATCAGAGCCAGAATCAGGTTCTGTCAAGCAATAGCACGCCTTCCACTCTCCGGTCGCGAGCTTTGGAACATATTTTTTCTTTTGTTCTTCGTTTCCAAAATACAAAATTGGAAGTGTGCCAATACCTGTGTGAGCACCATACGCAACAGCAAATGAATGCGCTCCACCCAATACTTCCGCCACCAGCATGGTCGTGTTGAACGACATTCCAAAACCACCCAGCTCTGCAGGCACGGAAGTTCCCAACAAACCCAACTCGCCTGCTTTATCAAGAAGTTTAGGCATAAGAGTAGGATCACTTTGAGAGTCGATCTCATCCAGGCGTGGAGTGATTTCCTGTTTGATGAAATCTTCACACGTTTTTGCGATCATCTTTTGCTCTTCATTCCATTCTTCCGGAATGAAAATATCCTGTGCCTGTGTTTCGCGAATGAGGAACTCTCCTCCTTTGATTGCTTTTTTTGTTTCAACTGCTGCTGCCATATTTTATTTTGACATAAGTATCAAGACGTTAGACATAAGACTCTTGGCGTAACGTCTTAATCAAGCCAAAAGTCATTTTCTGTATTTCGGAAATCTTATTTGACAAAAGTTCAAGCTGTTCTTCTTGAATTAATTGAACATCAAAACTTAAAATGAGCAAAGTTTCTAACTCAAAGGCAGAACCCAGACTTATGTTCAAAAACTGAGCAACATCTTTATCGGTATTTCTTCCTGATCCTTCTGCAATGTTGGTTGGAATTGAGACAACACACCTTCGTAACTGAGAGGTTAATCCGTATTTCTCTGAAACAGGAAAATTTGAAGTAATCTCATAAATCTCCTTCACAAGATTTCGAGACAATTGCCAAACTTTTAACTCTTTGAAATTATGCATTAAGTCTTGCGTCTTAAATCTTGCTACTTGCGTCTAATTCAACAATTCGTAAATCCCCGCAACTCCCTGTCCACCGCCAACACACGCTGTTACCATTCCATATTTTTTCTTTTGCCTTCTCAATTCATTGAAGAGTTGCACAGACAAACGCGCACCTGAAGAACCAAGTGGATGGCCTACTGCAATAGCTCCACCATTTACATTTAGTTTCTTGCGATCGATGCCAAGCTCTTTCACCACCGCCAATGACTGGGCGGCAAACGCTTCGTTCAATTCAATCAGGTCGATGTCATCGAGCTTCATTCCGGCAATCTTCAACGCTTTAGGAATGGCCGCTACCGGACCGATGCCCATGATGCGCGGATCAACGCCAGCGGTGGCATAACTTACCATACGCGCAATTGGCTTTACATTTAATTGTTTAACCATTCGCTCACTCATCACCAAAACAAATGCAGCGCCATCCGATGTTTGCGAAGAATTTCCAGCTGTTACCGTTCCCCCCACGGCAAATACCGGTTTCAATTTTGACAAACCTTCAACCGTTGTATCTGCTCGAATCCCTTCATCAGTGGCCACCACAAACTCGCGCGTTTTCTTCTTCATGTTCTCATCCACGTAAGTTTCCTTTACAGTAATGGGAACAATTTCGTCCTTGAATTTTCCTTCTTTCCAGGCAGCCGCTGCTTTCATATGCGATTCATACGAAAACTGATCCTGCTCTTCGCGCGAAATGCCGAATTGTTTTGAAACTTCTTCAGCTGTTAAACCCATACTTGTATAGTAGGTAGGATTCTCTGTAGCTATTTTATAATTCAATGCCGTCTTAAATCCCATCACAGGAACGAGAGACATAGACTCCGTTCCACCTGCAATAATCACATCTGCCTGCCCCGCCTGAATACGTTGACTTGCTATGGCAATTGTTTCAACACCCGAGCCGCAATAGCGATTGACGATCATGCCAGGCGTATCCAAACCCAAAGCTAACAGTGCAATAATTCTTCCCATCTGCATGCCTTGATCTGCCTCGGGTACTGCGTTGCCAACAATGAGATCATCCACCATTTTGTTTTCTAAACCAGGCACTGACTTTACGAGATGTTTAATCACATCTGCTGCCAAGTCATCTGGGCGAGTGAATCTAAATCCACCCTTCTTTGCCTTACCTACCCCAGTTCTAAAACCTGCAACGATATATGCGTCCATATCTTTTATTATTTAAGTAATTGTCAATTCCTCAAAGGCTTTCCACCTGTTAAAATACTTTGAATTCTTTCCAGCGTTTTCTTCTCACCGCAAAGCGACACAAAAGCTTCACGCTCAAGGTCAAGTAAGTATTGTTCGCTTACTTCCTGTGGATAGCTCAAGTCTCCGCCACACATCACGTTGGCAATCTTCATGGCAATTTTCATATCGTGATCACTGATGTAGCGCCCCATTTTCATACCGTTTACACCTGCTGCAAACAACGCCATACCGGTTCGCCCTTGTACTTTAATATTCTTTGCGTGAACTGGCATCGTATAACCAGCTTCTGCCAATTCAATAGCGGCTGCTTTTGCGTCCAAAATTTGTCTGTCTTTGTTGATTGAAATTCTGTCTTTCGTCCGAAGCACGCCCATCTCTCTCGCTTCTTCAGCACTCAATGCAACTTTCGCGGTGGCGATATTCATGAAGGCATTTTGAAGAGCATTTAATTCTACATCGCCCTCCTGCAAAGCATCGCTTACGCGCTTGGTAAATTCTTTTGTTCCTCCTCCACCGGGGATGAGGCCCACTCCTACTTCCACCAACCCAATGTAAGTTTCCGCAGCCGCTTGTGCGAGATCTGCATGCATCGTCATCTCACAACCGCCACCCAACGTTCGACTTTGCGGACACACTACTACGGGTATAGAAGAATAACGAATGCGCATCACGGAGTTTTGGAACGTACGCACCATAAAGTCAAGTTCGTCATACTCTTGCTCAATGGCATACATAAATACCATTCCCAGGTTTGCACCGAGCGAGAAATCTGCTCCTTGGTGACCAATCACCAGTCCGCGATAATTTTTTTCGGCAAGATCAATCGATTTGTTCAACCCTTCAATCACAGAACTTCCAAGCGTATAACTCTTGCTGTTCCACGAGAAGTTGATCACACCATCGCCAAGATCTGTCACTTTTGATTCGGCATTTTTCCAAACTATTTTATCACTCAGGTTTTCAAGAATGATGAAGGCTTCTTTGCTGGTGATTACTTTATAAGACTTGGAAGGAATATCATAATACTTACGCTGGCCGCCCTCCACTTTGTAGAAAGACTTGTTGCCGGCAGCGAGCATATCGTACACCCATTGCGCAGGCTTATATCCTGCCGCCTCCATTGCCTGAACTGTTTTCTCTGTGCCAACGGCATCCCACGTTTCAAACGGCCCTAACTCCCAACCAAAACCTGCACACACTGCATCATCAATGCGATAGAGTTCATCGCTGATTTCAGGGATGCGATTCGAAGCATATTGAAAGAGCCCAAAGAAACAATCGCGATAAAAATCACCTGCTTTATCTTTTCCTGCCAGCAATACTTTGAAACGATCTTTCAGATTGTCAATTGTTTTGGTCGTTTCAAGTGTGGCAAATTTTACTTTCTGTTTCGGTTTGTATTCAAAGGTCTTAAGATCGAGTGTGTGAATCTCTGATTTTCCATCCGCGCCTTTCACTTTTTTGTAAAAGCCTTGGCCCGTCTTATCACCAAGCCATTTGTTTTGCTCCAGTTTAGTTACAACATCGGATAGCTTGAACATCTGGCGGCCTTCATCATTTGGCAAGCCCGCATAAAGATTGTTAGCCACTTTCACCAGCGTATCCAATCCCACCACATCTGACGTTCTGAAGGTTGCCGATTTTGGTCGTCCGATCACGGGACCGGTGAGCTTGTCGATCTCGTCCACATTCAAATCGAACTTGTTCATCGAATCAATCACTTTTAACAATCCCCACACGCCCACGCGATTGCCGATAAATGCCGGAGTGTCTTTGCAGAGTACAGAGGTCTTCCCTAAATACAGGTCACCATAGTGCAACAGGAATTTTGTGATTTCGGGATCGGTACTTGGTGTGGGTATTACTTCAAATAATTTTAGGTAACGGGGAGGATTAAAGAAGTGTGTTCCAGCAAAATGCTTTTTGAAATCTTCGCTACGCCCTTCTGCCATCAAATGAATGGGAATACCTGAAGTGTTTGATGTGATGAGTGTTCCGGGAGTTCTGTATTTTTCTACCTGCTCATAAACTTTCTTTTTGATGTCGAGGTTTTCGACAACCACTTCGATTGTCCAGTCTACATTTTTAATTTTTTGCAGATCGTCATCAAAGTTGCCAAGGGAAATGCGCGACAGAAACTTCTTGCTGTAAATTGGACCAGGGTTCGACTTGACGCATTTATCAAATGAACTTTGAACGATCCGGTTTTTCACGGCCTTGCTTTCAAGTGTGAGCCCTTTTGCCTTTTCTTCGTCCGTCAGATCTTTTGGGGCAATATCCAACAGCAGCACTTCGCAGCCAATATTGGCAAAATGACACGCGATGGATGAACCCATCACACCGGAACCTAATACTGCAACTTTTCGAATGGATCTTTTCATTTTATGAATATGATTTTTCGTAAATATTATCTGCTTCTGCTAAACGATTAATTTGCTGAATAACTTCAAAGAAAATGTTGAGCTTATTAGCACTGATCTCTTTCTTTACTGCTTCGTTAAAGCGCACGACTGTTTCTTTTGCCAGCTCTCGCTTCTCTTTTCCTTTTTTGGTCAAACAGATTCTCACTGATCTTTTATCGTTCTTATCCGAAACCCGTGTTATCAATTTCTTTTGCTCAAGTGATCTTAATAGCCTGGTTAAGCTTCTTACCTCCAATCCCATCATCGGTGCTATTTTAGTAGCCGGAACTCCTTCTTCGGAATCTATAACCAGCAGCGCAAAACCTACAGACATAGTTGCATCGTACTCAGCCGCCTGCTGATTATACATGCGCGATATGGCATGCCATGCAGCCCGTATGTGAAAGTCAACTGTTTCCTCGCGCTTCATGCAATCGATAACGAAAGGTAGAAAGAAATTGGTATGCACGCATACTAGTTTTGAAAAAATTTTTTCGAGTAGCAAAATCTATTTGTAACGTCTTTCTAACATTGTCTTAATTTTGGAGACTCTATATTGGCAAAATGCTACGTTTATTCCCTCTACTGACAATCCTTGTTGCTATAGGAACACGTGCGCAAGTACAGTTTAAAGTAAACCAACCTGACAGCAGCACTAAGCCTCTCTACAAAAACATTTATAAAAACCGATTTCTTGCCTTTCCACTTGTAGCGCTCAGTACAGAAACAAACTGGGTATTTGGGGTGGCAAATGCCTATATCTTCAAAACAGATAAGAAGGACAGTACACTCCGACTATCCACCATGCCATCCGGATTTCTTTACACTTTAAACGATCAGATTTTAATCGCCCTGGGCGCGAACATTTTCCTGCCTAAAGAAAGATACATAATTCGCTTTGAAAATTCCTTCAGCAAGTTTCCTGACAAATTCTGGGGTATTGGTAATAACACCGACAATAAGGAAGCCGAGCGTTACACATTTACCCAGTTTTATATCAATCCACAGCTTTATAGAAAAGTGTATAAAAACCTATTCCTTGGATTAGGGTTGGATTATCAGCGGGTGTTTGATGTTCAATACACGCCTAATGGCTTTTTTGACCAAGACAAAGTCGTGGGTGTTGCTGATCAAAATTCGTATGAGGTCTTTGGCTATAGCTTTTTCATAAACGTTGACTCCCGCAATCACACCTATGTACCTAACAAGGGACACTTGATCAGGATCCGTTTTACCAACTTCGACCATCAAATCGGGAGCGATTATTCTTTCAATGCTGTAGAAACTGATTTGAGAAAGTTTTTCAAAGTAACTGATCGAAGTACCCTTGCTTTTCAAACTTTTGGGCTATTTAATTTTGGTAACGATGTCCCCTATCGAAATTTGGGCATACTCGGTGGAAATAGCATGATGCGAGGATTTTATGCCGGCCGCTTTCGCGACAAAACGTTTCTTGGAATCCAGTCTGAATATAGATTTCCTTTGAAAGGCAGATTTGGTGGCGTTGGCTTTGCCGGTTTTGGTCAGGAGGCCAAAGATATTCCACAGCTTGGCTTCGATCGATTTAAGATAGCCGTTGGTGCCGGTATCCGTTTTGCCGTTTTGAAAAAGGAAAAATTGAATCTGCGCTTTGATATTGCTACTGGAAATTGGCAGGCCCCGAACTATTACATTGTGCTAGCTGAGTCATTTTGAGTTTTTGGAACTCGCCTTGACCCCGAATACAATTCATACTCTAATAGGCGGCAATCGAGTTTTGCTGAATAGAATTCAATTCGTTTGCTGGCTTTCAATCCAATCTTTTTTGCCAAATCAAGGTTGCCTGTAAAGATGTACCCTGTATACCCTTTACATTTTTTCTTCATAAAATCACCTATTCGCTCGTAAGTCTTCTGCAACTCACTTTCTTCCCCAAGACGCTCGCCATACTCAGGATTGAAAAATATAACTCCGGGTTGATCAGGGATGTCTGTCGATTCAAAATCACAGACTTTGAAAGCAATCAAATTTTCAACACCGGCTGCTGCCGCATTCACTTTAGATATGTCGATGGCGTCTTGTCTTATATCAGTCGCCACTATCCTCAAACCCGGCACTTCAGCTATCTGGGTTTTTAAATTTTCCAGTTCATCATGATAGATTTCCTTCTCATAACCGAGCACATGCATAAATGAATAGTTGCTGCGAAATAACCCTGGTCTGCGATTGGTAGCCATCAACGCAGCTTCAATGGCAAGCGTTGATGAGCCGCACATCGGGTTTATAAACGGTGTCTGTCGATCCCACTTTGTCGCCAGAATAGTCCCACTTGCTAATGCTTCAAGCATCGGTGCCTTGCCGGGAATTTTTCGATAGCCGTGTTTCGCCAAAGTCTGACCAGAGGTGTCCAGAAAAATCTCAGCTTGATCTTCTTTCCAGTACAAATGAATTACGATCCGATCGAGAGATGATCCGGAATTCGGCCTTGCTCCAACCTCTCTGCGAAATCGGTCGACAATGGCATCCTTCACTTTTACATTTACAAAAAGCTCATTGTTGACCGTAAAGTTTTCGGTGTGATTTGTAACCGCAAAATATCCGTCTTCTAAAATAAGCCTTTCCCAGGGATAAGCAAGGACTTTTTCATACAACTCATCCGGGCTTTTGCACTTGAATTCCGTCAACGACAGTAACACCTGACTGGCGCAACGCAGATTTAAATTAAGCTTAATGCAGTCGGACAGCGTACCTGCCATTTCTACGCCTGTCGCAAACATCCTATCCACCCGAAATCCAAGTTCTTCTACTTCAGCTTCCAGATATGGGGCTAGTCGTTTATTGCAGGTGATAATTATTTTTCTTTGCTTCTTCATTATTAATCTAATTCTGTGATCTGCTTGCGTCCGGCTGAAAGCATTTCCTGGGGAATATTTTTGATGATTTCTTTCTTCAACAATTCAATCAAATTGTACTTCACAAAGTAACGATAGGTAACAATACTAATCTCACGAACAGGAGCCGGTGGCTTAAAATATCTCACCTTTTTCTTCTGACTAGCATTTAAGTCGCCCATGGCCAGTTCAGGCAAGATCGTAATTCCATTATTCATATCTACCATCTTGCGGAGCGTCTCAATGCTACCAGCCTGATAGTCGAGGTTTTGCAACTGGGTCTCTTTTTTCTTCAATTCACATAGATTCAAGACTTGCTCACGCAAGCAATGACCCTCCTCCAGCAACCATAGATGATTAACATCAATATCCTCGGCCAGCAAGTACTTCTTTTTCATCAGCTTTTCATTTGCCGAAGCATACACTAAAAACTGCTCGTAAAAAATGGGATGCTCTTTCAGTGAGGGCACTTTCAAGGGAGTTGCCAGAATGGCGGCATCCATTTGCTGTTTCTCCAAATGTGATATGATTTGATCAGTCGTGAGCTCCGATATTTTTAAATGAATTTTCGGATATTTTTTTAAAAAATCATTCAGAAAAAGAGGAAGAAGGTATGGTGCCACAGTAGGAATAATTCCTATATGCAACTGCCCCTGTGCTTCGCCCTTTTGATCGCGCACCAGTGTCTTCATCAGATTAGCTTCATTTAGCACAATACGAGCCTGAGCAATTACTTTATTGCCAATTGACGTAGTTACAACAGGTTGCTTACTGCGATCAAAAATTTTCACCTCCAGCTCGTCTTCTAATTTTTGAATCATCATGCTCAAGGTAGGCTGTGTTACGTTACACTTTTCAGCGGCCGTTGAAAAATGGCGATAAGTATCAACGGCTACAATGTACTCAAGCTGTTGCAGGTTCATAGAGCATTTCTATTGCAAGGTAGAAAATATCGTTCTGCTTTATAGAGCAGATCAAGAAATTGGCAGACGGAATGGAAAAATAATATCCGACTTTAGGATTGAATCTTCTTAAACGAAGAGCTAATGCCTTTAATCAACGAGGAGCTGAAACCCTGATGTTCCATTTCATTCAATCCAACGATCGTGCAGCCTTTTGGAGTGGTAACTTTATCAATTTCCTCCTCAGGGTGACTATGCAGTTGTAGCAGCAGTTCGGCTGCGCCTTTTACTGTTTGTGCAGAAATCAAATTTGCCGTTTTTGCATCAAAGCCAATCTCAATACCACCTTGGATTGATGCACGAATAAAACGAAGTGCATAAGCAATACCACACGCTCCAAGCACTGTGGCTGCGTCCATCAGCTTTTCATCAATGGTAATTGTTATACCGAGATTATTAAAGATATTAGAAACATAATCTGTTTGTGCCTTTGTGCCATTAACCGTACAAATACATGTCACAGATTCCTGAATAGCAATTGCGGTATTTGGCATTGCACGGAAAAGCGAAATTTCCTTTCCAATTATTTCTGAAAGTTCCGTTAGCAATATACCCGTCACTACACTAATCACAACATGTCTTTTGGGATCAAACTTATCTTTTAACCCAGCCAAAACTTCCTTTACGTTATACGGCTTCAGCGCCACGATAACGATATCGTTTTCTGAAATTGCTTTCGCGTTATCATCGGTTGTGTTTACACCTTTTTCTTTCAAAAACTCGATCCGACTGAGCGTTCGTCTTGTTACCGTTATTTGAGAGGGCTTTGCAAAACCACTTTTGAGTAAGCCTTGGGCAATTGCAACTCCTAAATTTCCTCCACCAATAATGGCAATCTTTGAATTCTTCATCTCGCAAATTTTTGCACAAGATTGAAAATTCTATTTTTATAACAGCCGTTCGGCTCAATGAACTTTTATTCCGGATTGAAAGTTGTGGCCCTAAGAAATAATTTTATTAATCTTGTCCTTTTAAACTCTATGGAATTAGTATACAAACCGTGGCCATGGTATCTGGCAGGCCCTGTTATCGGATTCACCGTTCCACTTTTGTTATGGATGGGAAACAAACGTTTGGGAATCTCCTCTTCGCTGCGCCACATTTGCGCGGCTTTCGTACCTGCCAAAATCTCTCTCTTCCAATACGATTGGAAAAAGGAGGCATGGAGTTTATACTTTGCGTTTGGGTTACTGCTCGGTGGTGTGCTTGCAGGTATTGTGTTTGCAAATCCAAGCCCAGTTGAAATTTCTTCAAGCACGTCAAATTATCTTAGCACCTTCAACATAGAGAATTCGCGGGCAGAGCTATTACCTTCAAGTCTCTTCAACTGGGAAACACTACTTTCTTTGAAAGGGTTTTTGACGGTAGTTGTCGGGGGATTTTTGGTTGGGTTTGGAACACGGTATGCGCAAGGTTGCACGTCAGGCCATGGCATACTCGGATTGTCGGCACTGCAATGGCCATCGTTGGTTGCTACAGCTTCTTTCTTTATTGGCGGAATTTTGTTTTCAAAGTTTATGCTGCCTTACATTCTTGCATTATGAAATCTTCTTCCATGAGATCACCCCTGAGCACATTAGCTCACCAGACGATTCCGCGCGACCAAAAAAAATTAATTATTAATAAATGAAAGATTTGAAGTTTGTCCTTCCGGGAATTCTTTTTGGAATAGCTCTTACAAAAGGTGAAGCAATTTCCTGGTATCGCATTCAAGAAATGTTTCGCTTCGAAAGTTTTCATATGTTCGGAATATTCATGACTGCAATTCCTACAGGCGCAGTCACACTTTGGTTGTTGAAAAAATTCAATGTAAGAACTGCACAAGGTGAAATCATTGAAATGCCTAAAAAGGATTTTCATTCCGGCATCATACCCGGGAGTTTGATTTTTGGATTTGGTTGGGCGTTAACTGGTGCATGTCCGGGCCCTTTGTATGTCCAAGTCGGGGCAGGCTATCTCGTCACCATCGTTACACTTCTTGCGGCACTGTTCGGCACTTGGACATTTGGCTTAGTAAAAAAGTATTTGCCTTAACAATTGCGGATATCTTTTTTACCCAACTAATCGTTAACGGTTAGCGATATTTGCATGCCCATGGATTTACGTCTTCAAACAGGCTACAAACAAATTCTCGGAATGGCGATGCCCATCTCGCTCGCTATTCTCGTGCCTCAAATAAACTTTATTACCAACAATATTTTTCTTGGAGGCCTTGGGCAACAAGCGCTGGCAAGTGCGGGTATTACAGGCGTCTATTATTTAATCTTTGCTGTTATTGGCAATGGTTTAAACAACGGCCTGCAATCATTGATTGCGCGAAAGGCCGGAGAGAACAATCCAAAAGAAATTGGCCACTTATTCTTTCATGGAGTTTGGATCTCCCTTGCCATTTCCCTTGTCGGGATACTTCTCACATACACGATTGCTCCCGTCATTTTAAGAGCAACTATTCACAGTGAATCAACAGCATCCCAAGTAATTGATTTCATGTACATCCGCATTTGGGGGTTGCCTCTCCTGTATCTATACATCATGCGGAACGCTTTGCTTGTAGGAACCAATCAAACCAAACTGTTGATCTGGGGAACCCTCGCAGAAACGTTCATCAATATTTTCATGGATTACAGCTTGATCTATGGCAAGTTAGGATTTCCTCAAGTTGGTTTCAATGGTGCAGCTTATGCATCAATTCTTGCGGAGGGCAGTGGATTGCTGGTGATTTTCATAGTCATTCACTTCAAGGGGATCAACAAGCAGTTCTCTCTTTTTGAAAACTGGAAGATCGACTTTGGTACAATTCGCCACGTACTTTTCAAATCATCACCATTAATTCTGCAATATGCTATTAGCATAATTACGTGGGAATACTTTTACATCCTGATCGAACACCATGGAGACCGAGCGCTGGCCATATCCAACACCATGCGTAATATCTTCGGAATCTTTGGCGTGTTTCTTTGGGCATTTGCTGCTACTTCTACTACAATGGTGAGCAATGTTATTGGCCAGGGAAAATCCGAAGAAGTGTTGCCTTTGATCAGGCGAATTATTTTGCTGAGTTTATCATGCACAATTATGTTGGTGATTCCATTGAATTTGTTCCCGGAATATGCTCTGAAGTTTTACCAACAAGATGAGCTCTTCATCAAAGAAGCTATTCCGGTGATTCGGGTTATCTCGGTTGCTCTGTTAACCATGTCTTTTTCCACTATCTGGCTGAATTCAATTACAGGTACAGGACACACTGTCGTTAATCTCACAATCGAGATTATCACCATTACAGCCTATAGCATTTATGTTTACCTAGTGCTTGAAACCTGGAACCTTCCCATTACATGGGGATGGGGAAGTGAACTCGTCTATTGGGTTGGAATGTTTTCTATGTCATATTGGTATATGAAATCAAATCGCTGGCGAAAGAGCTGATTTACTTATCCTCCTCGTCAGGGTTCTTCTTTAATTCCTCATCTAATATTTTTTGGATCAGCTCTTGCTGTTGTTCATTAATAGTGTTGGCAACCTTTGCCTGCTTCTTCATGAAGCGAAACATGGCATTCTTTTTTATCTCGTAAGCGATGAATACCGTGTATTTCTTTTCTTTATCATTATAAAATTTTTGTTCGCCAATTTTTCGTAGATCAGCCAAGTTGGTGCTCATCACTTCGCGCACTAAACTCTGAAACTTATCCGCTACGTCACCAGCCCGTTCATTTTGAGTTTGACCAAGGTATTGATCTGTAACTTCTTTGATTGTTGTATTAACCTGACTAGCCAACATCGCCTTAGCTTCTATGTCAGCTTTTCCTCTCGCAATGTTATCTGCCGAACTTTCGCCTTTGCCCGTGCCCCTAAAGAAACGATTATTAGATTGATAAGCGCTTCCGCGGAAAGGTTCTTTCACCCTTGTACCAAAAGGGCTAGACGCGCATGAGGTCAAAATTATTGCGACAACAAAAACCAAAGCAATGTTTTTCATAATTAAGAGTTTAGTTATTCAACGAAAGAATATTTGCATACGGTTGCAAATTGTTTTTCAAAATAAATTAAAAATTGTGCCAAAAGAATCATTCAGAAAATTTAATTGTGCTCAAACTTTGGTACAATAGGAAATGGCCCTCAAAACATCATTCCCTCCCAATTTCATTAACCTTTCCAACCTTCCAACTGCCCATTCTTACAGAACCAAAGCCTCGTTTTTAACGTACCTTGTTGTGAATAGAATGAGGAGTTGAAACATTTTTTAAGCTATGCAAACAGTATATATAATTGGAAACAAAGGATTTATTGAACTCTTAAACAAAGAGCTACACGATAATTCTGTCTTTATTCGCGGTCAGGCAGATGTAAATATCCCAGGAAAGGAAGTTCAACTGTATTGGATAAGAAACCGAAATATGTTGCGCGATTTTAAACGGGCAATTGGTGCTGACTTGATTTGGAAATACAGATTGAATTTCATGTTCGACCTTGAGAAGCTTGCGGTTGAACAAAATAACTCAATTGAGTGGACTGCGGAAGAAAAGGCTTTGATGAAAAAAGTAAGAATGGCAGTGCTTTAGCAGTAAATAATTAGTTGCCAACGAAACGCCCACTTCCAACGGAGCTTATAATTCCGAATACAGGCTTTTCCTAAAATTGTTTTTAATTCATTTCTTGTGAAAGCGCGCTTCACCGAAAGAGGCGCGTCATATTTTACCATTGTTGATTTTGAGAATAAGGCCGTCAGCAACCTGATCGAGTAGTAAGCAATAGGGTGCCGATGAATGTCATTAATAATTATAGCATGGTTTGTTTGGTCTCGCAGACCAAAAAAAAACGAAACCAACTGTTCACTTGAAAAATGGTGCATGAACAGTGTAGCGATCACTATATCAAACCTGTACGACTTAAAGTCGTTTGAGAAAACATCAACCGCGTGAAACGTGACGTTTTGAAAGTCTTTCGAGTGCTCATGGGCATATCGAATGATGTTGGTGTTGGCGTCAATGCCAATAAGATTTACTTTTCGATTTTCAGTCTTCGCTAGCCTGGAAACAATTCGTAGAATCTCTCCGCTTCCACAGCCCAAGTCTGCAATGTTGATTTCCTTTTCTTTTGGCAGCGAGGACCAAACTTTTCGCAACGCAGAAATGGTTACATAGTTGCCGCCAAGCCACTGATTGATAAAATCTAACTCACGAAGTGTCTGGTTAACTACTTCTCCATCGCAATTGAGATCGTCCATGATCTCTTCTTGATCTGATCTGGATTGCAGCGAAACTCTCATCAATCAATTTGGATTTGCAACAGCATGCTTTCTAACGTGAGCCCGGGCCCAAATCCAAAACTTAATATTTTTTTCCCACTATCTTCGCGATGAAGGCCCTCGAAAATTTCCTTTAAAACAAATACAACTGTGGGCGAAGACATGTTTCCAAACTTTCGAAGAACTTCATAAGAATGGCAAAGGTCCTTTCTTGAAAGTCTTAACTCAGCTTCTATAACCTCAAGTATCCGCTTTCCACCGGGATGAATAGCGTAAAAGGAGATATCACTTGAGTTTGCAATATCCAATAGCAGGTTATATGTTAGCTTGGCTATCCCATTTCTTATTGCTTCAGGAACATAAGTTGACAATTTCATTTCAAAACCAAAATCACCAATACTCCAAGCCATGTCTTTTTCTGCATCTATAGCAAGGTCGCAATGAAAGCTAACCGGCTTAAGTTTTTTGCCATTACGCGAGGAGGATTCCATCAAAAAAGCGGCACTTCCATCAGCAAATAGAGCATTGGCTAACCAATTGTCTTCTGTGTTTTCCTTTTGAAAATGAATGCTGCAAATCTCCGTGCATACCACCAGCACTTTTGCCGACAGACTTTGGGTGCAGAATGAATCGCCAAGTTTGATTGCATTAAAGGCGGCATAGCATCCCATAAAATTGATGGATGTTCTTTGAACTGATGTCTTCAGACCAAGTGAATTCACCAAATCAATATCAAGACCAGGAGCATACATGCCAGTGCAACTCACTACAATCAAATGAGTAATTTCATTAACATGAACTGAAGATTGTTCCAAGCAATTCCTAACCGCACTCAAGCTAAGTTTCATCGCTTCCCTTCGAAAAACTTCAAGCCTGGTTTTTGTCGTTGGAAAAGGTTCAAACGACTTGTGATTTGAATAAAATTCAAAATTATCTAATTTACCATAATCGCTGAGTACAGAATGGCGAGTGTCAATTCCAGTAGCGCGATACAACGCAAACAGTCTCGTCTCTTCATCTGCATTTAGCTGCATGGCTTGCGACATAAAACGCGCAATAACCTTTTGCTCATACCGATAGCTGGGGTTGGCCGTGCCGATGGAAGTAATGAAACTCATTTGAATGATCTTTCAAGTATAACCTAAAAAGAATTACTTTGTTAGATAAGTTATGAATATGTCAACCCTGTTACATTTACGATTTCCATTCTCGTATTTTTTACTTCCTGTTTATCTATTTGCTCTCGGCATCTCACCCAACTTCACTGAAAAATCTTTGTTATGGTCTTTTCTGATCATACATGTATTGCTTTATCCGGCCAGCAATGGATACAACAGTTATTTTGACAAAGATGAAAAGAGCATTGGCGGATTAAAAAATCCTCCACCCGTAAACAGAAGTTTGTATTTTACTTCGCTAATCCTTGATTTTGCAGCGGTTATTATCGCTTATGCAAAAGTCAGTTTCCTGTTCGCAGTCATGATTTTGATCTATGGTCTAGTTTCCAAGGCCTATAGTCATCCAGTTGTTCGACTAAAGAAATATCCAATTATTGGTTGGCTAACGGTTGGTGTGTTTCAGGGCTTCTTCACATTTCTAATGAGTTACATTGCCATCAACAATTTTGAATTAGAGAATTTAATACGTGCAAAGGTGCTTATACCAGCTTCTCTCTCCTCGCTCATGC
>CAZNCO010000010.1:0-21087 GCA_964571345.1 uncultured Ohtaekwangia sp. | reverse complement strand
AACCAGCAAGCATTCTCGGCAAGTAAAGCTACTTCACTCTCTATCCTTACGGGAAAAGTTTATAATCTGAACCGAACCTTAAACGTAGTTCTGGAAAAAATTGAAAAGAGATATCTTCAATTACGAAACGGAAAGTTTGCCGAACTCAAAATGGAATATCTGAATCGGCTGTTTGGAAGGGGTGAATGGAGAAATTTTCTGGTTGGCAAAAATCACATCAAAGGAAAAATTCTTGATGTAGATGAGTTGGGTCGATTGATTGTGGAAGTGAATAGCCAAACGCTCACGTTCAATAATAAAGAGATTACTTTCTTGTTTGATTGATACTTGATAAATAAGATTGACTCTTTGGTGTAGGCACGCAAATGATGCTGTTCCATCATTCCACATACTTTCCCGATTCAAAATAATCTTTTGTTGCCATTCGTCCTTTACCAAATATTTTATTCCAAGGACGAACAAAGCAGAGATACAGCAAGGATACACGAAGGATACAGCAAGGATACACGAACCTAACCAAAAAATTTTCTTTGGAAATTGACTCGGCACCGGTGTGTGGCTAACTTTCAAAAACTTACCCAACCCCATGCAACCTCCTGCGTATACTTCGCATCTGTTGGGTGAATAAACACTTAATGGGTTTTCAGATTTACCGGGCCAAGGAAACAGAATTGATCGAAAAATGCCTTCGGAATGACCGACAGGCGCAGCATGCCCTTTACAAGACATATGCAGGGAAGATGTATGCCCTTTGCTGCCGCTATGTGAAAGACCGCATGGAGGCCGAAGATGTGATGGTGACTGCCTTCACTAAAATCTTTGAACGCATTAGTCAATATAAAGGCGAGGGAAGTTTTGAAGGGTGGATCAGAAGGGTGATGGTGAACGAATCACTCACCTACCTGCGCAAGAACAAAAACATGTACCTGGAAACGGACATTGAAGAAGCTACTCGCGAACCTGACTATCAGCAACTCGAGAATCAACTTGAAGCCGATGACTTGCTGAAGTTGATTGAAGAGTTGCCAACGGGCTACCGCATGGTATTCAACTTATATGCAATAGACGGCTATTCTCACCAGGAGATTGCCGGTCAACTGGGCATCAGCGAAAATACATCGAAGTCGCAATTGAGCCGGGCGCGCGCCTTGCTACAGCGCAGACTGTTAGAACAAGAAAAAAAATCACTCCAAAACACAAATTGATTATGGAGAAAAAAATGGATTCATTATTCAAAAAGAAATTAGAGGCGCATTCCTTATCACCGCGCGAAGATGCGTGGACTCGGGTGGAAGCAACTCTTCCAAAAAAAAATAACACGTTCGCCTGGCGCATAGCAGCTGCTATTCTTATTGCGGGAGCGCTGATTACTGTCGGAGTTATCACATTGAGAAAATCAGATGCGCCTACTCTTGCGAAGAAATCAGAGCCAACAAAATCAATTGATTCTGTTTCGCGAAAAGTCGCTAAGGCGCAAAGTAAGTTGGAAGAGAAAAAATCGCTCGCACTTGATAAGAGGACATCAAATAATGCAGATGAACAAAAGAACAGATCCTCCCTGAAACAAAATACTCATCAAGAAATTATTTCACGCAAAGACGCTAAGACGCAAAGTGAAATTAAAACAAATGAAACTCTTAGCGACTTTGCGTCTTTGCGCGAAACCAATGAAACAGGCATCCAAAAACAAAATTTTAAAACAGAAGCAACCACCCTCGCTCAAACTACATCTACACCAATAGAAAAGCCAATCAAGTTGGAGTTCACGTTGGAAGATGTAGCGGTTGATCACACTGCAGTGGCCGAAACAGAAACCAAAAACTCGGGCTTGAAGAAAATGTGGACCACGGCACTTCAAATAAAAAATGGTGAAGGACCGGTGAACCATCTGCTTGAAAAGAAGGACGAACTCTTTGCCTTGAATTTCAAAAAAGAGAAACAAAAAAATCAACACTAAAATGAAACGTGTACTGCTATTCATATTCCTCCTTCCCGCAATATCACTTATGGCTCAAAAGAAAGCCGACACTGTGGTAATCAAAGTAGGTGAAGGAAGTAAAATAATCTTCGCGATACAGGACAGAAAAGATCTTGAAACAATGAAGAAATACGACTTCCAAAAACTCATGGACAACATGATCTCCAAACTGGAAGTGCGCGACTCCTCTAAACTAACCCAAACCTCTGCTGACTTCTTAAAAGACACAGTAAAGCAGGTAACAGCAACCCCTGAGCCGGAAAGAATAACCCAGGAGAATAAAAGCACAAGACACTACGGACGCAGAACCAGAAGCTCTTTCAACATCGATATCGGAACGAATAATTTTCTCGAAAACGGAAAATTTCCGGATGCCAACAACCGCCTGTACGCTGTGAAACCCTGGGGCTCCTGGTATGTAGGGTTCAATGTTATCGAACGCACGCGGGTGGCCGGCAAGTTTTTCCTCGAATGGGGCGGTGGTGTAAGCTGGTACAACTTCAAATTTCAAAATGAAAAAGTTTTGGTTACCAAAGATGACCAGGGCGTGAACTTCAGCATTGATACCCGCGACTATAGTTTCAGTAAAAGCAAGTTGACCGCCACATTTGTCAACGTGTCATTGGTGCCAGTGATCGACTTTGGTGCAAACAAATACAAACCTGCTTTCTTTGACGGCCACCATGCTTCGGGTTTCAGAATTGGCGCAGGACCATATCTTGGCTATCGCATTGACAGCTACACCAAACAGAAGTATGAAAAAAATGGAAGCACTGAGCGGGAGCATCATCACGATAATTTCTATCTGAACAATCTCCGCTATGGAATGCGTTTACAACTTGGCTTCCGCGATGTTGACTTCTTCTTCAACTATGACATGAATAATCTCTTCGTAGATAATAAAGGACCACAAGTGAATGCCTTTAGTTTTGGAATCACGCTGTAGATAATAAAGCCGATACTGGATGCTGGATGTTAGTACGTCCAGTGTCCAGCATCAACTCTTAAACGCATCACCCTTGGTCATCACCATCTTCGCCTCATCCCGTTTTAGTTTTAAGTCTTTGCAAACTCTTCGAGGCGATGGCCACACAAATATGAGGGACCACAGAATGATTAATCCAAAGTAAATCCCAAAAAATTCGTGGTTGGTGATAAACAGTCCCGCAGCAATCAGTAAGGAAGAATAGACACAAGACTTCAATCGCATCGAAGCGATAGAATGATACTCTTCCAACTTTATCCCAAGACTTTGTTGCCGCGCCAGAATTAAGAATTTCTTACTGGCCAGCCAGTGAACAATCGTTAGTCCTAAAAGAGCAAGTGCAGGAAAAGTTACCAGCAAAATAATCACTGCTCCCTCATCTGTAATTAAGGGGTGAATCGTGCCGGTAAGCATCAGATAATAGATAACGATGAATAAAAGCATGGGCATCAACATCATCATCAGGAAAATGTTGTACAGTTTGTAAAAAAATTCGCGAAGACTGCTAAAAATCATGTTTTTCTTTAAGCATCAAATCTAATTATAAAATATCTTTGGAGTATCTTTGCAAAATAAACTATGGCAAGTCCTACAGTAAACCTATCAAGAAAAGAGCAAGTAATCCGTAGCGCAGCAGAATTGTTTCGCGAAAAAGGATATGCTGCATCCAGCATGAGAGATCTTGCACAGAAGCTCGGTATTGAAGCTGCTAGTTTATATTCCCACATTAAGTCGAAAGAAGAAATTCTTCAAAGCCTCTGTTTTGATATGGCGGCCGAATTCAGGAAGTCGTTGGAAGAAGTAGAGAAACAAAAAGTAAGCGCCAGCGAAAAACTGAAAAACGGAATTATCGGGCACATCCAGGTGATGGCAAAAGATTTAATTGCCTCTGCTGTGTTTATGAATGAGCACCGCCATTTGAGTCAGCCATACCTGCGCGATTTTCTTTTACTGCGCATCAACTATATCAACCGCTTCAAAGACATCATCGAAGAAGGAATGCGCAAAGGTGAATTCAAAGACAACATCGACAAGAAACTTGCGGTGATGACTTTGTTCTCATCGTTGAATTGGATGCCGCAGTGGTACGATCCGCACAGCGATATCGATCCGCTTTCCCTCGGCCAGCAGTTAGCAGATATGCTGGTGAATGGGTTGAAGAAGGTTTGACTTCTTAAAATCTTGCAATCACCGAAAAAATAATTCTATCTTCTAGTTTCCGTAAATCAGGTTTCCACGCCAGAGGTGTACCTGCGTTAGGATCAATTGTTCCAATCCAGCCATCTGGTGAAGTAGTGCCACCAGGGCCCGCAAAATAAGGTACGCTCGAATGCCGGTCTAAGAACTCCGCCCTGAATGTTATAAAATCATTTGGCATGTAATCAAAAGTTGCGGTGTATTCCCAGGCTTGAAACGAAGGAGCAAGATCCCCGGGCTTGATGTCTGTATATCCAGTTGCGCCTGAAACAGGATCGGTATAAAGTGGTGCAGGATTCACCGGTAAATATCTTCCAGGGTTTGAAAGCCATCCTGCCCTGAGTGTAACAGCAAATTTATTTTCATCAAACCAAATTCGATTCGCGAAAGATGTGCCCACAAAATACGTTTCATTTGCTGAAGGATATAACACGCCATCCAAGACTCCGCCACTTTCAAAACCATAGTGGGAATTCAAACTAAAAGCCATGCGACTAATCGCTTTTGATGAAGGAGAATCTTTGTAACGAATCATCACGGTATTATCATGATGAAAGCGCTTGCGTCCGGGAATATTTTTAGTATCCGCTCCGTAATAAAAGTTAGAAACAAAGGCAGCATTTGAAGATGGCCTGAAATATACGGCAAGCCCCGTTGAAAATGCTTTATTGAATTTTCCGTATGAATACCATCCATTCATCAGCCATGGCTCAATCTTCCATTTGCTATCCGGGTGAATCTGAAAGCGCATGCCTTGAAAATAGAAAGGTGTAAAGTCGCACACCATTGAGCGTTGATAACTCCAGTTTTCCTGGGCTACATAACTTTCAAGGCCAATAAAAGACATGAAAATTCCCGTTTCAAATCGAATTGAATTCCATTTATCCCATTGATATCCTACTACGGCCTCGCGAATAAATTTCATGTCGGTGGTGCGCAAATTGCGTCCATGATTCACGGTCGGATCAGTTTCCTGAATCACACTCAGCATTGCGCCCGTTTGAAGATATACGCGCGCGATCACATTCTTATAAAACACTTCACCTCCTACACTTGCCATATTAAGGGTGAACTCATTGTGCCTGCCAATAATGGAAGAGGTATTGATAGTATTGTCCTTCGGGTCATTGAAAGAATAATTATAGTACGAATCAACGATCACCAGGCCGGTAAAATATTTATAAGACAACAGGCTTTCTTTCTGACGATTGTTTCCATTTAACCATGAATAATCTTTGCCTTCAAAAGGAACGTGCAGTACACTATCCTGCGCTTTCGTCAACAGGTGGGTGAAAAGAAGCGCAATTGCTATGTATGTTCTCATTTGCTTAACACCTCATGTGAAATTCTGGTAAGCTCGACTGTCTGCACCGGATGATACACAAGCGGAACATGCTCCAGTGCCACATCACTCTTATCAAGTCCAAAGGCCTTTTCATCACTCTGGCCCAGATGCTTCAAGAAGAAATACAAGTTTAGCAACATGCCTTCGCGAAGGGTAAATTCATTCTCAACCGAAAGAAATTTTTCAATTACTACAAATTTGAAGTCAGGCTCGGGATTGTATTTGGTGGAGCCATCAGGGCGTATGTGCAGGTTTAATTCTTTCTGTGCCACCAACTCCTGCACGATCTTCTTGAAGTACAATTCCGATCGTGGCTGCACCCGGAAGCCGACATGGATCGTCACCTTAATTACCTTATCGTCTACCAATTCCGATACTTCATAACTCAGTTGATAGGGTTTGTCAACGTAGTTCAAATGCAGAAACCAATATACATCCGCTCGCTTGGGCTTCTTGGAAAGAATTGATTTAAGAATCTTCTCTTCGATTTGCTCACGCAAGTTGGCTTTTGTTAAATAGATCAGGTGGGTTGCAAACTTTGGAACTTCGTAATCTTCACTTAGCTCCCGAATCATGCTCGTGTATTTACCCAGCTCAATGAACTTCGTAAAACGGTTGTTGATTTTTCTTCCGTTATACCAAACATACATCACCATAAAAATCAGCAACTCAAAAAACAAAAACATCCACCGCTCTTTGATCTTCGCCACATTGGTGATGAAAAATGAAAACTCTATCGTACCAAAAACCAACAAGAAAAGAACTACCCATACCACGTTCCACTTTTTGATGTAGAGCATGAAGTAAGTAAGCAAAATGGTAGTCATCATCATGGCGATGGTAATTGAAAAACCATATGCCGCCTCCATGCGCGTAGAAGATTGAAAATACAGAATCATCAAAATACACCCCGCCCACAGAATCGTGTTTACACTAGGGATGTAAATCTGACCTTTCAATTCAGTTGGCTGGCGTACCGTAACACGTGGCCAGAAATTCAAACTTATAGCCTCACTAATTAAGGTATAAGATCCACTAATAAGCGCCTGCGATGCAATGATGGCGGCAGAGGTAGCAATCACCACACCCGGAATCAAAAACCACGAAGGCATGATCTCATAGAAAGGATTTCTGTCCTTCAGATACAACTCGCCCTGCGTCATGATCCATGCTGCCTGCCCCAGGTAATTTGTAACCAGGCATATTTTTACCAATACCCATGTAATACGAATGTTTTTCCGTCCGCAGTGGCCGAGATCAGAATACAACGCTTCTGCCCCTGTAGTCGCCAGAAATACTGCACCCAGCAACCAAAAGCCATGCGGATATTTTACAAGCAGGTCATACGCATAGTGCGGACTCAAACTTCTGAGGATGGAGGGAAAATGAAAAATCTGAACGACTCCAAGTGTAAACAACATAGAGAACCACACCAGCATCATCGGCCCAAAGGTTACACCCACACGCTGCGTGCCAAAGCGCTGGAAGAAAAATAACAACGTGAGAATGACGATGACAATCGGCACGGTGGGCAACTCGGGCAGCACAATCCCGAGGCCTTCCACAGCAGACGCTACTGAGATCGGTGGCGTAATAATTCCGTCTGCCAGCAAAGTGGTAGCTCCGAGGATAGTTGGTATCATAAGCTTTTTACCAAATCGCCTCACCAATGCGTACAAAGAAAATATTCCACCTTCACCCTGGTTGTCGGCCATTAGCGTGATGATGATATACTTTACAGTGGTTTGAAGCACGAGTGTCCAGAATACACAAGAGATGCCCCCAAACACAAGGGCTTCATCAATTGGCCGCTCCCCGACAATTGCCTTGAGAACATACAGCGGGCTGGTTCCAATGTCGCCATAAATAATGCCGAGCGCCACCAACAAAGAGGCAATAGTAATCCTGTTCGAATTTACATCCGATTTCATTTTTTAAAATTTAAGTTGCTTGGTCTACGTTTTTGCTGCGAACCTATACCCTACCCCCGATTCAGTGAGAATAAATGCAGGCCGGTTAGGATCGTCTTCTATCTTTTTTCTTAGCTGCGCCACAAACACGCGCAGGTATTGCGATTCATTTTGATACGAAGGTCCCCACACGTGTGTGAGCAGGTAATGATGTGTCAACACTTTCCCCTCGTTATGTGTCATCAAAGCCAACAATGAATACTCGGTGGCCGTAAGTTTTATAATCTGGCCATTCTTCTTCACTACGCGTGCAGCATAGTCAATAACAAGGTTGCCCCAGCTTACCACGGCATGATTTAAATCAACACCTTGTGCAGCTCGTAACACCGATCGAATGCGCGCCATCAACTCACCAGTACGAAATGGCTTTACTAAATAATCATTTGCACCCTGATCAAGGGCAGAAACAATGTCCTCCTCGCTGTTTTGTACAGAAAGAATAATCACAGGCTTATTATACCACTCGCGAAGATGCCGCAACACCTCATGGCCGTTTTGATCGGGTAACCCGATATCCAGCAAAACCAAATCAGGCGGATGATTGGCTACCATGGCCAGTCCTTCTTTTGCCGTTGCGGCCTCTGTTACAACAAAATCTTCCGACTGCAACGTGATGTGCAACAATTTCCTCACCTGTGGCTCATCATCAATAATCAACACCGTTTGCTTATTCATTTTTCAGCCGGTTGATGTATGTTACTTCCGTAGGAATTTCAATTGTGAATGCGGCACCACTCAAGGGCATGTTATGCACAGAGATGCTTCCTCCATGTGCTTCCACAAATCCACGCGCAATGGATAACCCAAGACCGGTACCTCCTGCTTTGGAACCCTGCACACGATAAAATTTATCAAACACCTTTTGAATTTCTGTTTCCGGAAAACCGGGGCCATTGTCGGATACGGTAAGTAACAATTTTTCCTCTACACACTCCGCATGAATCATAATAGCCGTTCCGGAAGGTGTGTACTGCACCGCGTTTGTAATCAGGTTCACCAATACCTGCTGCATCAATCCAAAATCAAGTTTGAACAGCGGTAACGACTCCGAAGCTGAGACATGTACGAGATTTGATCCCGTCAGATGCTCTAATTGTGTAAGTGTAGAATAAATCAACTCGCGCACATCACACCAATCTTTTTTTAATTTAATCACCCCGGCCTCCAGCCTGCTCATGCCTAATAAATTTTCCACGAGCCGATCCAGACGTAGAGTAGCGTTAGAGATTTCTTTCAGCAATTCTATCTTGTCTTGTTCTGAAAGCTTGGCGGATAAATTCAATAAATTATCAGAAGCGCCAATCAATGTGGTCACTGGTGTACGAAACTCATGCGAAAGAGAATTGAGTAAGGTATTGTAAAACTTGAGATCGCGGGCACGTTCATCTCGTTTCATCATTTCCTGCTGCATTGTGCGTATCTTAAAAGTGAGCACAGCATGAACGAGCACGACAACAAAGTAGGTGAGTAACAAGAGCTGATCCTCGGTGGCGCCAACAGTAAATTCAAAGCGCGGAGGAATAAAGAGCACATCCCACAGAATAGCGCTGAGAGTAGCAGCACAAAGCACCGGCAAGATAGTAAGGAACAAGGCAAGCAATGAAACGGTTACCAACATCACAAAGCCCACCACGCGATAACCAATCAATTCCGTCAATGGGAACAAGAGTAACGCTACCCCTGCCACCGACACAACGCTGACCAGGTATTGCTTTTTTGCGGGGATATTAAAAAACCAACGGTTCACGTTCTCTGCATTTGATACCTCAAAAGTAGAGCATCCTTTATAAATTTGATGTAAAAGGATGTGGCATCGGTATAAAGATTTTATAAAGACTGATCTCCGTTTGAGCGCATCTAGATTTTGGCAATATTATTTTTATCCCGGCTTTGGGATCAGCTAAGAAAAATAGCACTGCCATGATCAATTTCTAAGCGTAGCCTTCAGCCGCAAAGGATGCGTAATAAGCTCGAGCGCAAAAAGAATTTCACTGCATACAATGTCCGCAGTGCGCAAAGCTTCACCTGCTGCTCCTTCTCTTTGAATCACAGCTATACCAATCGCAGCGCGTTGCAACATACGAGCATCGTTACGCCCATTGCCGATGCTGATAACGGAAGAAGGATTCAGCGACTCAACTAACTTCTCCTTTTCGATATCCTGGCTTGACGCAGACAGCAAGGTGAGTTTACAAGGAATACTTTTCAATTGTTCTTTCACATCTCCAAATGTATTGGCTGTTACAATGTGGACCTGCATGTGTTGGGAAATCTGTGTGAGCATATCCTTCACGCCCGGCAGCAGTTTACCGTCAACCGCAATCGTACCATTATAATCCAGCACCAGGTGATGAATAGTGAGATCTCCAAAGCCGGGAATATTAAAGGCTAGCATATTCGTATTCTATTTCATAAGTCAAACCCGCACTTGCTGCTCGCGTTGTCATGGAATTACCTCAAACAATAAAAATTGTGTCTTCTGCTTTGCGCTGAAGTTGTCATCTGAAATAAAGATCAGGCTCTTGTGACCATTCGCAAAATCAGGGCCGAAGGTCACTCCCTCAATGTTATCAATATAGCGGGCCAGACTTTCCATGTTCAGGATCAATTTCTTCTTCACGGGATTTATAGGAGGCTGGTCTTTCAGTGACGGTACATCTTTCACATCTGTAGCACCTTTGAGGTCAGCTTGAAATAGTTTAATGGTGCATCCATCGCGCCCCGAAGAGTAAGAACGCTCAATTATCAGCAACCGATCATCACCCAGCGAATGAATTTCCGATACGCCATTCATTTTGAACGCATCATCCGGTTGTGAAGGATACGCTATGGGTTCAAGCTGATACGCATATTGCGCCACATTCTTTTTGGTCTTAGCATCGAATTGAAAAATACGCGACCATGATTGGGTTGTTGAAAGAGAAGCACGGGGGCCATCTTCCATCAAGGGCTCCTCCATCGAAAAATAAAACATCTTATAATCTTGTGTGAAGGTGAGGCCTTCCAGCGTTCCATTCTTCCGCGGTCCGCGGTCTGAAGAATTCATAGCAAGATTTGAAGGGAGCTGGATCGTCTCAACAAATTTTCCTTCTGTTGAAGAAACATAAATCGCTGGGTCTATCAGAACTTTTTTATCACTGCTCACAATCCGTTCGCCTTCGCTCGTCCATAGCAGCAATTCTTTTTTAGGATTGTAGGCAATTGCTTCAGGATCGATCTCAGAGGTGTTGCGGTCCGGGAAATAAAAAGGCTTGCCATTGGGCTGAAGCAAAGGACGAACTGATAGCCAGTCGATTTTTTTGAAACCTGTAAGGTCAAAATCAATACGGGCAGTATAAAAACGAGCTTTACCATCGTCACTCAATAGATAGTAGACTTTGGCTTGAGGATTATAATCCAGACCTGACAACCCACCAATGATCGTCTGATTGAATCCTTGACCGTATGGGATGATACGCTCGTCAATAAATTTAAGTGAGATAGTATGCTCTTCTTTCGGCTGTGCGATGCTTTGCCCGAATGTAACAGTTATCAGAAATATTTTGACAAAAAATGGTAATCGAACGAAATACATGAACGTGAATATGACTATTGCGAAAAATATTAAAAATGAATTCGTAAAAATACCAACTATCGTGTTAATAATCAGCAACAATTGCAAGACGTCCAGCGCTTGAAATCGGCTAGTACCGTTGTACCACAAACACTCTTCTTTTACAACTGGTAAGCGAATTACCAATCAGCCTGTGTATCTTCATGTTGCTAAGTAATTCCCATGAAGCATCTACTTGCTATTTTTATTTTGATGAGCTGTTTTTCGGCTATTGCACAAAACGCTCCGCTCCTAAAAGACGACATCATCCGCGAATTGCATGGCGAACTCTCCGGTGAATCCGCCAAGCGAAATCTTGAATACCTCACGCGACTTCATCGCATGCGTGGATCAGCCGAGTTTCGTCAGGCGATCGACTTCATCGCACAGAAGCTGAAAGAGTATAAACTCGAAAACATTGAAGTGATTCAGATTCCAACAGATGGAAAAATATTTTACGGCACACAACGCTCCCGCCCAGCCTGGGAAGCAGAGTTTGCCGAACTGTGGGAACTCGATAAAAACAACAAACCACTCGTACGCATTGCCGACTGGAATTCGATGCCAATCACGTTGGCAGAAGACAGTGAATCAGGGGAAGCAACGGTAGAAGTTATTGATGTTGGTGCCGGCACTTCTGAAAAAGATTATGAAGGAAGAAATGTATCAGGGAAACTGGTGCTCACTTCCTCTTCACCCAGTGCGATGGTTGAACTAGCCGTAGGAAAATACAAAGCCGCAGGTATCATCAGCTATACACAAAATCAAAAGACCGCGTGGTGGAAGGAAGATGAGAACTTAATTCGCTGGGGACACTTCGAAACTTTTTCAACGGTGGAGTCCTTTTGCTTCATGGTTTCCCTCAAACAAGCCCGGGACTTTCAGGCACGACTGAGTAAAGGCGAGAAAATTATGATGCATGCCAAAGTGAAAGCTGGTAAGCACAATGGGTTCTATAGTCTTGTCACTGCCGTTATTCCTGGAAGTGATCCCACACTCAAAGCCGAAGAAATTGCTTTCAGTTGCCACCTCGATCACCAGAAGCCCGGAGCGAATGACAACGCCAGCGGCAGCGTTACAATTTTAGAAATTGGGCGCACGATGCAAAAACTAATTGACGAAGGTAGACTTGCTCGACCAAAAAGGACCTTGCGTTTCATATGGTCACCAGAGATTGAAGGCAGTCTTGCGTTACTGAACAGCAGACCCGAGTTTGCTGCAAAGATCAAAGCCAACATTCACATGGACATGGTGGGCGGTGGACCGATCACGAAATCTGTTTTTCATGTGGCGGGCGGACCAAAAAGTCTTCCCTCTTTTGTGCCGGGCATCGGTGAAGCGTTTGGTGAATTTGTAAACCAACAAAGCGATGCTTTCGCGAGTGGTTACTCTTACAAGCATTCATTCGCTTCGCAAGAAGGTGGCAAAGAACCATTGCAAGCTGTGCTCGGTCAATTTCACATGGGCAGTGATCATGAGGTGTACCAGGAAGGCTCGTTCAAAATTCCAAGCATCTACATGCACGACTGGCCCGATCGCTACATTCACACCAACTTTGATTTGCCTGCGAACATAGACCCAACAAAATTGAAGCGTGCAGGATTTATCGGAGCAGCCAGTGCTTATGTAATCGCGAACTTAACTCCTCAAACCATTGATCCACTTTGGATCGTGATTCGCCAGCAAGCCATGAAGCGAACGGCACAAGTGATCGATCACATGGCGCAGGTGTCAAAAGAAGAATATGATAACCTGTGGGTGCAGCACTTCAAATTCGAACGCGCGGTGTTTGGCTCCATCAACAACTTTGCAACTACTCCAACTTCTCTCAAAGAAGAGGCTAACAAGTTCTACACCCAGTTGGAGTCGATGAACGCCAAAGGAAAATTGCCGGAAGTGAGTTTAAAAATTCCTTCACCTGTTTACAAAAGGAATTCTGCGGTGAAAGGCTCGCTCTTTGTTTTTGGTTACGATTACCTGAGCGACCATCTCGGAGAAGAAAAAGCAAAAGCTTTACGACTACTTTCTTACGAAGGACTGTGGGGGCATGAATATTCTTATGAAGCACTCAACTTCGTAGATGGCACGCGCACTGTGAATGACATCCGCAACGCACTCTCAGCAGAGTTTGGCCCAATACCATTGGAAATTGTGGAAGAGTATTTAGCCGCGTTAGAGAGTATCAAGGTGATTGAGAAGGTGAAGTGATTCGTTAGCTTTCAATCCTTAAACTTTTTAATTCGACTCTCAAATACCTTTTTGAAGTTCAATAATTTTTCGATTGCCCAATCCTTGATTTCAATTAAACTCTTGGATTCATCATCGATACTTCCCTGTCTGTAGACAGCAATTCTAACAGCTCTCTTATCAGGCAAATCCTCCCACGAAAGTTTTTCTCCAAACTCTTTTTCAATCTGAGCTTCGTCTTTTTTCAACTGATAAAATATTTCCTTGTTCAGCTCGCCTTTACCTGTATCGATATAAATCTCGGCACGGACTCTTTCTCCTCTTGCAAATGATGTACTATAAACGAAACCTTTTACACCTGTCGAAAAAGAATACCAGCTTTGTGGTTGCCCCAGTCTGGCATTGGTAAATTTATGTTTAACCCTCAGCTCATCAATTAGATTTTGAAAATATGCTACATACGAATTCTGAGTTGCCGAATTCTCCGACTGACCAACCTTCTTGTTTGATTTTTGCCACTCATTTGGATTTGCCCTTAATTTAAAATTGAGGGCCGGTTTTGAATTATCAATTTGAATGACTTCTATTTCAACTGCAAAGAATTCAATATCATCATTAGTGTTGTTATTTAACCAATCAATGGCTGAACGATGTTCCTCGCGAACCTCTTCCGATATCCAAATAATTACATTTGCTTTATAATAAGAAGCATAGGTCATAAGTTGACCTAAGTGTTTATGATCCGTTGGATTGAATTGATTTTCTATAACCACATTTCGGTTTGTAGATAAATCTTTAGCTAACAAGTCTAATGAAAAATCTCCTACTTCAGCTTCGCGACTTGTCAACTCAAGATCTAATCCGATCAAGTCGCTGAGCTTATCCAAATTATCGGCAAGCCAAGGCGTAAAGTTGAGTGCTTCATTTCTCCAAATGGTTTTGATGTCAACTTTTTTAATCTGTCCAAATTCTATCATACAATAATTTTATTAATTAATTGATCACCTCCACCTCACTCGCCAGATAAGCAAATGCGGGCCAGCTATTCGTAGCGTTTAGAATTTTTGAATACAGTTCGTGCGCTTTCTTTTTGTCGCCTTGCCAGCCGTACCAATTGGCCAGGCCGTAGGCCCGGGTTGTTTCCTGTATGCTCCATTGATCCGGAGACTTTGATTCGTCCAGGATTTCGGCAGGTTTGACTACCCCTTTATATAATAATAGCCTACGAAAGTAAGCTTGCTCTTTGTCGGCTTTGGCATCGGGAGAAAAACTGTTTAATAGTTTCTCCCCTTCGCTCTTCTGTCCATTGCGCATGTAGGCGTTGTAAAGCCAATCGGTCGTTCCCACAATTTCATTTGCATCATGCGCTTGCTTCAAGCTCTGTTCAAATGCATGGACGGCATTCTTATAATCCTTCTTCAAAAAATAATACACACCCAAATGATATTCGATCTGATGTTGATACGTGTCAGTCGGCTTTCCTTTCGCATCCACCTCCCACACATCCGGTTGTGATTTGATCAACTCGCGGGCTTTCAACAAGTCAATCACTACCAAATCGAGTTTACGCAGCGTAAGGTAGCGATGGCCACGATGTCTCAAAATCTTGAATGAATTCGGATAGCGTACAAGTCCCTCCGAGAAGTTGGCAGCAGCTTCCTTGTATTTTGCCTTCGTTACCAATTGCTTGCCTATCTCAATGTAATCATCCTCCGACAAGCTCGGTTTGGATTGAATTGCGTGAATAATGCTGTCGCACTTTTCCACCACCTTGGCATCTACCGGTGGCGAGTATAGGGATTTTCCGCCAAGCGACTTAGCCTGAGGAAGACGATCTTGCCCTTGTACAAAGACAAAACCAACGAAGAGAAAAAAGCAGATGGCAACAGGTTTCATTTCAAAGTTAGATTTGGTGACGGATTCGAAAGAAATCTACCAAATAAAAGTCAAAACTCAGTTGCCACCTGTCAAATTATGATAACGCAATTTTAAACTATATCACCGCCTCTTCTTTTACGGCCAAGTTTTGCTTGATTGAGTTCCAGCGCACCTCCGGAAGTTTAGTGCCCGCCAGATTAAACAACAGTTGATACACGGGAGCCGGAGCATTTGCGGCAACTTCTTTAAGCCAATCTACTACCTCCTGGTTGGTGGCACCTTTCAAAATCACGCGTGCCGATATTGCCATCTTCTCCGGTGTGAAACTTTGAATCAGCATTTGCTCTGTTCTTTTGATTTGCTCATCGGAATAATGTTTCCAGAAAGACTGATTCAATTCTTTTTCTTCCTTATTCATGTGATACAGATTGAAGGCAGTAAACTCCTGGAATGCATAATACAATTCTTTCCACTGAACTTCCCTTTCACTATTGGTTGATGCTTCCTTAAAGCTTTTGATATGTTTAACAAGTTCATCACTCAGCCGATGATCTTCTTCGTGTTCCTTTTCAAAGAGCATGGCTATATCTTTATCCAATGCCTCCAGGGGCTGATTGAAAAACTTATCTTCCGCGTTGGCATGAAGTTCAAAGAATTTCAAAACAAATTCTATTTTATCAGTGACTTCATGGGCGCCTGCTTCATCCGACACTTCGGTGCGTTGAAATTGCAAAGTAGTTTCCGCCAATAGCGCACGCAGGCCTTTGTGAATTTTGTAAAAAGTATTGTAACGGTTCATGTAAGTTGATTTTTGCTTACCAACGTGATTTTTTAAAAGTGGTTGAGGTAATAATCAACGTTAAATAAATTATTTCCTACGCTAAAACATTCACTCATACCAATCATTTTCACGCAAAGACGCTAAGTCGCCAAGCATTCCTTAGCACCCTTGCGTGAAACATCCTCATTCAAACTTTTAACTTTCTCTTTTAACTTTTAACTTTTTTCGCCTTCATCCCAAACACAAACCGCATCAAATTAAACGGCCGGATAATCAGTAAATAAAAAACGATGCAAAACGCTGCAGTTAGAAAATTGATCATCCAATACTTGGCAGAGATTCCCCAAGGCCACTGCACCACATAAAATCCAATAGCGATAATTACGGTCTGATGCAAAATATAAAATGGATACAGTCCCTCGTTTGCAATCGTCAGCCACTTGTGTGACTTGTTGAGATAATGCTGACCATACGCAATGATCGTAATCACCGTAAACCAACTCACAAAAATGGCGCTCACATCAAAGATTGTTTCGATCGTATCATCCGTCCAAGGCAGTTGATACCACTCGCGAAAGTGCAGATAACATCCATAGAAGGGAACCAGTGCCGCCAACATCGCAATCAATAGATATCTCCGGTTGTTGCCAATCGTTACCCACAAGTTGGAATTTGAATAACAAAGAAACCCGAAAAGGAAAAAGGCAAAGTAGAATACAAAGAAGGCCCAGTCATGAACAAGGTCATGCGTCTCCTCCGGAAAGTACGGACGCAGGATAATTTGCGACAGGAGGATAAGTACCGAAGGCACTAACAAGATTCCGGCAGGCCGCGATAAAATGTTAAACACGCGCTCTTTGAATTTTGCCGAACGCTCCGAACGCAAATAAGTAAGAAATGGCAACGCCATCAGTGAGAACACAAAAAGATAAAGTATAAACCAGAGGTGGTGCCAGCTGAAACTACCTTTCGGATAAGGAACGAAGTTGAACACCGTCTTATAAAAATCCCAGTAGTTGGCATACTCTTTAATGTGTTCGTAATAAATCTGCGGAGGCACCACCACAAACATCCCAAACACCAGCGGAATAAAAAGTCGTTTGAACCTTTCTTTCCTGAATTCACCGGGCGTGCGCTTGCCCAGAGCCATATACGTGCCCGCACCCGAGATAAAAAGCAGCAGCGGCATCCGAAAGTAGTGCGACCACACCATCCAATATTGGAAGGTGTAACTCAGCTCGTTGTTTTTCACGTGCCAGCCCCAGTGGTTAAACCACATGCCCGTATGGAAAAAAAGGAGAATAACAATGGCGATGAAGCGCAGCCAGTCAAGATCGTGGCGCCTGGCGTTCAGGTCGGTGTTGATAGTTGTGTTGGTCATAAAATAAAATTTTCCGAAAGAAACGGCTGCCCAACACAAAGGTAAGGCTGTTTTTATAGCCTGGAAGGCCGATTTTATAAAGTCGAACGTTCAAAACCAAAGGTTACGGGATTTGATTTAAGCATTAGGTTTGATTTCGACCTTTAGACTTTATCGTCAAACACGAAAAAAACCTATGTCTTCCAAAACGAATTCGCCATTCTTACATCCAGTCCAATGGAAAAAACTGAAATGCGGACCAATATTTATTATTTTTAAATATGATTAAATGTCTAACCGAATCATAAGTGAGCCTACAACCTGAAATAGATATAAATAAGGAAATGTTTCCTCCTAAAAGAAAAGAATGGCAGAAATACTTCTTTGAATTCCTGATGGTTTTTCTTGGCGTAACGCTGGGATTCTTGGTTGACAATCTCAGGGAAGAGATTTCGGAAAGAAATCTGGAGACAGAGCACATACAGTCTCTCTTTTCAGACCTTAAGCAAGATACCATCATGTTTCAAAAACAAATGAAAGCTCTGGAAGAGGTCGTTAACATGTGCGACTCAGTAGTCATTTACTTAAGAAATCCCACGATGAATGCACATGATAGGCAAAGAATTTACTTTCTATCCAGGCGACTGATGCCTCGGGTTAGTCCGCATTTTGTAAACGACAGGGCTTTTGAAGAGATGAGGAGCTCAGGTGCGCTTAGGCTGATTCATCATAAGAATATTGCTGATAGCATTTCAAAGTATTATTTTTCAACTAAAGAATTATTGTGGCTCAATGACCTTGTGCTGGATCGCAGTCAGCGAAAAACAGATGTAGAATCGCAATTATTAAGCGCATTTATCATAGATGATATGGTGAATAAGAAAACCCTGGAGTTTTCGCCACCCCAAGGCAACGCTGATCTAATCACAAATAACAAAGAACTAATTAATCAGTTTGCCCTGTCGATTCACTACATAACAGCTGTCTGCATCTATAAGAAAAATTACTTAAGAATCTTGGAGAATAACTCCAAACGCCTTCTACGCACACTACAAAATGAATACCCGAATCTGACTAAACTTAAGAATTAAACTTCATCACGCGTCATTAGCTTCTTGTTATGAGAGACAAAACGTCAGGCAGCCGCCTCAGACAAAACTAATTGAGCTTGGCCACCATTACGAAGACTGCACGCCACAAGACTCAGTAAAGTACTCCCAGGCAATAAAAAGTATTTTGAATGAAAATAAGGAATGACCTGCTTTTAGAGGACGCCACAACCAAAAGCAAAACTCAGCAAAACCACAATCGCCAAGGTATCAATGGAACGAAAAGTTCCGATTCGACAAGAGTACAAAAACTATGGCTGCATGCCAATGAGTGCGCGCCTAAAATGAAGAATGCACAAAATCAACTTTGTACTGGCGCGCCTAAACCTATAATCTAAAGCCATGGATTGAAACCTGTTGCTAAAAAAAATACAGCCTTCCAGGATTTATATTATGCATCTTAGCTTGACGGCCATGGTCTTCTGACCTGCCTATCAATACCCTAAAAAAACTAGGAGTGCAGAACAGGCCAACGTTAAGCAATGGAGGAAGCATACTCCTTGGGAGGAAGAAACCCGCGCTCCATGGCAAAGGTGGATCCTTACACCTTATCGCTATATAAATTCCGGTCAATAATCTCCTGGATATCTTTGCGGCTCAGATTGTTGCCGTCATATAAGAGGTCACTTATTTTACGAATGATCAGATCCAATTCCTTGGAGGAAACAATCAATGACTCTAAAAGCTGTTTGTCTTTGTCGGCTGTAACCTCCGAGGTAAATAGATAACTCAAGCCAAGTATGCGCGCCAGGGGAGCGCGCAGCACGTGCGAGTTAATAAAAGCGTACTCGGTGAGTTGCTTATTTTGTGTCTCCAGATCGCGCGTTCTTTTCTGCACCGTTTCTTCCAACGATTCATTCATGGATGTCAACTCCTCATTAATCGTTTCGATCTCATTGGTTTTCTCTACCAGTTCAAGGTTGCGTTGCCTGATCTGCTCAAGCAAGTAATTAATTTCAAGGTTTTTATAACAGATGGAAATATTCTCCGCCATTGATTGAATGAAGATAACTTCCTCCACGGCCCATTGCGTGGGCGTAAATTGATTCTCACAACAAATCACGCCAATAAGTTTTCCATCAATTACAATCGGGCAATCCAACATCGATACAATCGACAAGGGTTTGAGGTAGGTCTCTTTGAATTCTTTCGTGGCGGCATGCTCGCAAGCGTCCAGCGCCAGAATAAAATCAGATTCTTCCAACACCTGGAAGTAGGTTGGAAAATCTGCCCGCAGCAAAGTCAGTTCGTCAGTATTCTCCTGCAACGACTCCAATAAATATTTACGCACAAGTTTCTGGTGCCCGTCCTCCAGCGTCCACACGCTTACACGACTTGTTTTCATTTCGGTCGAAATCAGAAAACACATCTTTTTATAAAGAGAGTGAAGGTCTCCTTTAAACAAGGAAGTATCTTTTACAAGTGTTAGCAACGCATTCTGATACCTGTGAAGAGACTCTTTCTTATTGGTCTCAGCCCGTTTCAATTTGTTCGTCAACCTATTTGCTTCTTCCAGGCCCGCGATGAAGTCGTCCAGAATTCCAACCAGGAACTGGAGCACAAATAAAAACCCAGTCGAAATCACCAAATAAATTCCGGCATTCTGAATAAAGAAGGGTTCCTTTTTCACAAAGATGAAATAAAGTACCAGCGCAACCAGCAACCCACCTTTGATAAAAATATGATTACGTCCGAGAATAAAACCCGTAAGGGCAATAAGCAAGAAAATAAAAAAGAGATCGCGTGAAAGAATATTTGCCTCTGTAAAATTCTCAAACGATTTGAAAGTATGAATAATAATTGCAGTAAATAAGATATTAATTACAATCGCATACCCCACCATGCCAAAAGCAAGTGGGTATTTTCGAATAGGGTTCTGACGATAAACAACAAACGCTGCTACTATAACCAAAACCGTTACACTTTGCAGCGCCACCTGCAAGTGCGAATAAATCGAATAATAGGTAAGCGCATCCAATACAAACCCGAGCAGTGAAACACCAATAACTGCCAGGGTGAGAATCTGCTTCCCGCGTTCGTATTTGTATTTTAAGCTCTTTGGCATTCCTCGCATTGTGGTTCCATGTACTCCACGTGATTAACTGATTACTCTTTTTTCACACTCGTCTTGGTTGAGAGCTCTTTCACCAGGCGATACAAAAATTCCTGTCCCTCGTAGTAGGATTTCACCTTGATGCGTTCATCGCGTCCGTGCGCACGCACATCATTGATGTCACCAAATATTCCAGACACCCCATAGGTAGGTATGTTTTCCATGCGAAGGTAGCGACCATCGGTAGCTCCTGTTGACATCACCGGCACTACTGGCACACTTGGAAATAATTGCTGCGTAACCAAATCAATTTTCTTAAACACTTCCGGATTAATGGGGGAAGCAGGACCGGGCGTAGCGAGCTTTACAGCTGTAACAGATATCTGGTCATCGTTTATGACTTTCTTGATCATCTGGCGAATCATCTCAGGATCTTCTCCGGGAAGAATGCGGCAGTTAACATTTGCCGTGGCTGTCTGCGGCAAAGCATTTTCTGCGTGACCACCATTCAATAGAGTAGCTACACAGGTAGTGCGCAAGGTTGCATTGTAATTCGGATACTGCGACAGCCGTGCAATGGCTTCAGCATTGGGCGGAGTCTGCAAAACTCCTTTCATATCCTCCGCCAATTGACCTGTTTCGATTTTAGAGG
>CAZNCO010000009.1:0-21360 GCA_964571345.1 uncultured Ohtaekwangia sp. | reverse complement strand
GGTTGTTACCTCGGCAATCTTTTCAACATCCAACGAAGAATTTTGAATACGTGCTGAATCACTGCAATAACGAAATTATCTTTTTGGCAGATCAGGATGATGTTTGGCGTCCTGCAAAGATTGATCTGATGGTTTCTGCCCTTGCAAACTGTGACCTGGCGATTTGTGATTGCAGAATGGTGGATGAGAATCTAAATGTAATTGCTCCGTCTTTTTTTGAATGGAACCGATCGCAAAAAGGTGTCGTTAAGAATTTTTTAAGAAATTCATTCGTTGGCTGCTGCATGGCTTTTAGGAAAAAAGTTTTGGATAAGGCATTGCCGTTTCCGAAAAAAATTCCAGCCCATGATTTATGGATTGGACTGATTGCTCAAAAATATTTTCGAGTGAATTTTATTCCCACTATATTGGTAGATTATCGTAGACATAAAAATGCTTTTTCGTCCACCGGTGGTTCGAGCAGAAGCTCATGGCGAACGAAAGTGAAAGCCCGGTACGAATTAGCAAAACTATTGTTGGCAAGGTAATATGGAAAAAATCAGGGCATCCATCGTAACCTACAAGACAGATCCGCTTCTATTGCGAGGCGCGGTTGATAGCTTCACCCGATGCCCGTTGGCAGGCCTGCTTACGATTATTGATAACTCGCCCACGGATGCATTGCGTAAGCACTGTGAAGTACGTAACGTTGAATATTTTTTTAGCGGTCGCAATGTTGGGTACGGCAAAGGCAACAACTTCGCTTTGAAAGAAAGCATAGACAAAGCTCAATATCATTTGGTGTTAAATCCCGATGTGTCATTCGAACCTATGATTTTGGAGCAACTTTATCATTTTATGGAACTTCGTCCTGAAGCTGGTTTGGCAATGCCGCGGGTTTTAGGTCCGAATGGGCATTTACAGATGTGTTGCAAGCTGCTGCCCACTCCTTTTAACTTGGCAACCAGGAGATTTTTCCCTTTTAAAAATTGGCTGCGAAAGCTGAACGACCGATATGAAATGAATGAAACCGGATATGATAAAGTGATGAATGTTCCCTTTCTTTCCGGCTGCTTTATGTTTTTGCGGACGGAAGCACTCAAGAAAGTTGGCTTGTTTGATGACCGATATTTTCTTTATGCCGAAGATACAGATTTGAGCAGACGCATTCATGCACAATTTCAGACGCTCTATTATCCTTACGCTCATATCACTCATGTTCACGCACGCGGTTCGTACAAGGATTTTGGCCTTACATTTCAGAATATAAAGAGCGCAGTTCAGTATTTTAATAAATGGGGTTGGTGGTTTGATGAAGACAGAAAGATTATAAATGATCGGGCCCGTGCCTCTGCACGTCCGTTAGAGATGCAGAAGCAAACCTTGCGCGAAGTAAGTGCCGCATGATTTCCCTTTCAAAAGAAAACCCGAATCGCTGGTATGAATTGATATGGTGGTTGTGTGTGGTGACGTTGCCCTTGCCCGATACTTATAATAATGCGAGCATCATCTTGCTAACGCTGGCTTGGCTGACAGATAATAGACTATTCAAGGAGCCACTCATTCTTGCAAAAGAACGGTGGGCATGGCCATTCTTTTTCTATTTTATATGGATTTGTTTAGGATTAACGTATTCATCTGATTTGGCAAATGGTTTCTTCACGCTCGAGAAAAAAATATCATTTTGGGCTTTGCCAATGCTTGCAATTACCGGGCGATCTTTGAATTCAAAATTTCTTTCGTTTTTGAAACGGAGCTTTGTTTATTCTTGCTTTGCAGTTGCGGTATTGTGTTTTGTTGCATCCATGTACAATTATTCCGCAGGCAACACTAACGCAAATTTTGATTTTAACTCGTATACAAATTTTCTGCAACTCCATCCGGACGGGGCGAGTGCGTGGTCAAATTTTTCCTATATCCAATTGATCCAGTGGGCGGGTCTTCACCCAACTTACTTTTCAATGTACCTTGTGTTTTGCTTAACTATTCTCTTCACAGAAAATTATCATTCAAAACGCGAGGCCCGATTTCATATTGCCCTCGGTTGTTTGATAGGAATCTTTTTAGCACTCCTCTCATCTCGGATTGCCATCATCGCATTTTTATTTTCAATTGCTTACTTAGTGTTCAGCCGATTTGCAACTAAGGAGAGACGATCTGCTATTTCAATACTTGGTGTTTCTTCTGTACTTCTGGTCTGTTTATGGCTCAATCCTATCTCGAGGTTCAGATTGCTGGAAGAGCCAATGAGAACATCTTACAAAATGGATACCAGCACTACTAACTGGAATTCTGTGAATTATCGCCTGCTGGAATGGAAGGGAAGCTGGTCGATTATCAAAGAGAATATTTTTTCAGGCGTTGGTACCGGGGGCTGGCAAATTGCAATGTCTAAGTTTTATACGCAGTTTAACAAAAGCACTATGGGGCTTGAGCACAATGCTCACAATCAATATTTACAAGTTTGGATGGAGAATGGATTGCCGGGCTTGCTTGCTTTCATCGCTTGTCTGGCAATTCCTTTCATTTACGCAAAACCAACAATCACTCACGTTTGCTTTATTCTTATCTTTAGTGTTATGTGCATGACGGAGTCAATTGGAGAACGGCAAAAGGGCATTGTATTTTTTACTTTGTTTCAGGTTTTGTTTATGGCGGCTGATACCAGGAAAGAATGACGGCTACACACCACTATATGACTGACCTGAAAGAGGATAAGAAATGTGTTCTTAAAGTGTTGTTGTATTTTGATATTTTTAGTTATCCTTTAACAGAGGAAGAGATTATCAGGTTTTCACCGGCATGTTTGAATTTTCAGATTAAGAAAATTCTTCTCCAACTGGTTGAGCAAAGGTTGATTTATCAATTTGACAAATTCTATTCAGTCCAGTCTGATTTTTCCTTGGTGAAAAGAAGACTTGACGGTAATGATCTTGCCGCTAGGAGAATGAAGAGTGCCCATCGATTTTCAAAACTTGTGGCATCGTTTCCATTTGTAAAAGCTGTGATGTTGTCAGGATCCATTTCCAAAGGTTTTATGGATGACAAGAGCGATATTGATTTCTTCATTATTACACAGTTGGAGAGACTATGGATAGTAAGAGCGGCCCTCGCTGTCTTCAGAAGAATTTTCCTTCTTAATTCTCATAGGAATTTATGCACTAATTATTTTATCGATACAAACAACCTCAGTATTCCTGATCGAAATTATTTTACTGCCATTGAGCTTTGCACACTCGTGCCCATGTATGGATCAGAAACCATTAAAGATTTTCAAGATGCGAATGCTTGGGTAAAAGAATTTTTACCGGGTTGCGGAAAAAGGACTGACAAAATAAACGATTCACTTTTCGTGGTTAAAAGAATTTTTGAAAAAGCTCTTCCTAATCGGTTTTTGGTGTGGCTAAACGATTGGTTGATGAATTCAACATTTAAATATTGGAAAAGAAAATATGCAGGGCAACTTTCGGATGCTGATTTTGAAGTAGCCTTCCGCACAAGGTCGGGAGTTTCAAAAAGCCACCCTCAATTTTTTCAAAGGAAAGTTTTGGATCGACTGTCTCAAAAGATGATAACATTTGAGCAACAGCATGGAATAGCATTGTTATGAGTTCCGTCTTATTCTCTCATTCTTATTTTTATCCACTTGATCGGAAGCAATGGAAGTTCAGGCAACCTTATCCACCTTTGGCCACATTACAAGCTGCTGCTGTTGTTCGTGATGCCGGGTTTGAAACAAGGCTATTTGACGTTGCTCTGAAAGATAATCCGGCTGATATAGAGGAGGAGTTAGATCGGTTGAGACCAAAGTATTTAGTAATCTATGACGATGGATTCAACTACCTCACCAAAATGTGCCTAACGGTGATGCGTGAAGCAGCGTTTGTAATGACAAGGCTGGCAAAAGAGAGGAACATTATTGTGATCATTTGCAGCTCTGACTCAACTGATCAGTATAAGAAATACCTGGAGGCTGGTTTTGATTTCGTGGTGCGGGGAGAGGGTGAGCAGACGGTGAAGGAACTTTTGCTCGCGTTGAAAAATGGTGAGAGTGCTAAAGAGATAGCCGGAGTAACATATGCGCTGAATGGAGATGTGATTGTAAATGCGTCAAGACCCGTGCTTCGTGACTTAGATCATCTTCCGATGCCTGCCTGGGATTTGATTGATCTAGAGCCTTACAGGAGGATATGGCTTAAACATCACGGCTACTTTTCGTTGAACATGGCTACTACGCGAGGCTGTCCCTACAAGTGTAATTGGTGTGCAAAGCCTATTTACGGAAACCGTTACAACTCCCGCTCGCCTGAACATGTAGTAAACGAAATTGAATACCTAATTGAAAATTTTGGGCCCGATCATTTTTGGATGTGTGATGATATCTTTGGTTTGAAGCCCGGCTGGGTAAAAGAATTTAGCGAGTTGGTGGCTGCGCGAAAGTTAAAATTCAAATACAAGATTCAATCTCGGGTTGACTTGCTTTCAGAGGAAGTGACAGTGCGCGCTTTGGCAGAATCAGGTGCCGAAACAGTTTGGGTAGGAGCTGAGTCTGGCTCTCAGAAGATTCTGGACGCTATGGATAAGGGCACTACCGTAGAGGAAATAAAAAATGCGACCGCCTTATTGAGAAAATATAAAATTCGAGTTGCCTATTTTCTTCAGTTTGGATACATCGGTGAAACGAATGACGATATTCAATCAACACTTCAGATGGTGCTGAAGCAAATGCCTGATGAAATTGGCATTTCAGTTTCATATCCCTTGCCAGGAACAAAATTCTATGAAAACGTCAAGCATCAATTAAAAGAAAAACAAAACTGGACTGACTCTGATGACCTGGCGATGATGTATCAGGGTACTTATTCTCCGGCATACTACAGACTTCTTCACCGATACATTCACAGTCGTTATCGAATACAACGCGGCATCCAGCAAGCCAGGAACGGTCAGCTAAAATTGCGTTCGTTTGTTTCAATGATTTATCACGCCCCGCTCTCATTACTACAGGCCTGGCGACTAAATAAATTACAACATGCAAGCTGAGAAACAGTGGCAGGAAGTTAACAGTGCTTTTAGCAATCAAGCTGCTCATTTTGATGATGACGATTTTTCGAACCCCATTCTTACAGCTTGGCGGAAGCGCATATATAAACATGTTGAATTATTCTTAAAACCTGAATCTCATATCCTTGAAATCAATGCCGGCACAGGTATCGATGCGGTTCATTTTGCGCGACAGGGGCATCGGGTGCATGCTACCGATCTTTCAGATGGAATGATTAAAGCATTGCAAAACAAGAAGGAGCGATTTTCTTTACAAGACCGCATATCGATTCAACAGCTTTCGTTTGAAAATCTCGATCAGGTGCAGGGAAAATTTGATCTGATATTCTCAAACTTTGGTGGATTAAATTGCACAGATGATCTAAGAAGAGTTACGAAACATTTGCCCGACCTGTTGGAGCCAGGAGGTCTTGTTACCTGGGTGGTTATGCCACATCTGTGCCCGTGGGAATGGCTTTGGGTATTGAAGGGAAAATTTAAAATGGCTTTGAGAAGATTAGGCAAAACCGGATCCGACTCTCATTTAGAAGGTTTCTTTTTTCGAACCTACTATTTTTCTCTAACTCAAATTAAAGAAGCAATGCCTATGGGCTTTACGTTGTTGAAAACAGAAAGTCTGGGTTGTTTCTCGCCTCCCCCCGCAGCTACTGATTTCGTAAAATCATTTCCTAAGATCACCCGAATATTGAATCAATTAGACGTTTCGCTTTCAAGCAAATTTCCTTTCAATCGGTGGGGAGATCATCTTATCGTTACGTTTCGATTAGTTTAGAAATCATTTTCTGAAAAAGAAAAAGCCGCCCGTTTAGGCGGCTTTCTAGATTAAGCCCACTATTCAACGTCACAATTTCTTTACATGTCAAGCAGGCTGACAACAACGATCACAGCAGTCATGAATCCAAGCATCAAATAGTACTTTATCAGCTTTGCGCTGAGCGGGAGTATTGGATACGCGGGTAACTTGTTCCACCACGAGAGCTTTTGTATTTTGCGTGTCGTTTGGGTTTTAGTTAAACATTTTTTCAATGCCTTTGATCGGCTTTGTATCATAAGAAAAGATGATGCCACACTGAAAAAGCAATGTAAATGCATTATATAAAACCACTTGAATTCCAAATTGGGATTTGCCAGCCCGTTTTGGATTTTACTTGTCGGAAAGAAATCAACGGTTTGATGTCGGGCCGATCGCGACAAGCATGCTTGTGCTTTCAATTGCCTACCTTGTGCCTGCCTGCTGATACGGAATGCTTTTACGAGCCATTCAATTAATTAAATTGCAGTGAGCGGTATGGTAAGCAATGATCCATCTATTCTTTTCACAAAAGACTCAAATGAGGCCCGACATCCATAGGTATTGTTGTTAATGAGACTGTCAGTTCAAAGTACAATTCGGGTCGACATTTTATTCTGGCCGCTTCAAAGAACAATTGAATACGCTTTTCAGAAGTGGGGTGTAATAAATAAAAACCATTCCCAAAAAGTTGTTGGAATTAAGTTGGCAGGAAAAGGAAGTCTGATCCGATTAGCACTCTTGTGCAAGGAATTTTCATGTGATTTAGATCAACTGGTATTGATTACATTTGAAGAGCATCGAGATGTTTGTGAGCTTCTCGGAATCAGGAATGTTTTTTTCATCCGCTCCCAAAATGTTTTTCTATTTTTTTCTGACTGCTGGCGATGTGTGAATGAAGTAAAATGGCAATCACCTCGGGCAATTATTAACCTTGAGCGATGCTCTTATGCCGTGAGTGCTTTTAGTCTTTTACTTTCCATGATCTCCCGCACGAAAAACATTTCTTTTGATACAGGAAGAAAATTGGATTCTGCTAAAATGACGATTGAGCCAGTGGAAAAATTATCT
This sequence comes from uncultured Ohtaekwangia sp., assembly GCA_964571345.1. Lineage (GTDB taxonomy): Bacteria > Bacteroidota > Bacteroidia > Cytophagales > Cyclobacteriaceae > ELB16-189. The sequence continues at coordinate 14,456 of CAZNCO010000009.1, read as the reverse complement.
TTCAAAAAACTATTGAGTGCATGCACAGAGGTTTTACCACGGGCTGTTGAACATGCGCCAGTGAAAAAAGTAATAGCGATTAGAAAAACAATACTTGTTAACATCAACGCAAGTGAATTACTTTTTGCGAGGCGTTATCCAATTCAGCATTTTGTAACTGTGCTTAAAATGTTGCATCAAGAGTATTCCTCCTATCAGCTTATTTTAACCGGATCGAAATCAGAGCGCACTTATGTGGACACGCTTGTAAACGAGCTTGAAGGAATTCCTGTATTGAACAAAGCTGGTGAATGGTCGCTAAAAGAATTGTCAGACGAAATGAATCATGCATCTCTGCTAATAACTGGTGATTCAATGCCTGTTCATCTTGCTGCCTATCTGGAAACTCCCGTAGTTGCGTTGTGGGGTCCAACACAAGCCACGCATTTTGGTTATGATGAAATCAAACACGTTCATTCTCTTTCTTTACAACTTCCTTGCTCTCCATGTTTCATTCATCCACGATCAAAAATTGCTGTTCCCTGCAATGGAAGAATCGATTGCCTTGTTAATCTTCACCCGCAAAAGATAATAGAGGTGTGCAGACAAATATTATCTGAGGTTTCTGAAAAACAGGATCGCAAACATTCCTAAAGGATGGAATTAAAAACGACAGTGAAGAGTTACTTCGAAAAAACTGAAAAGATATTTTCTTTCGGGCTAATTATTTTCTTTACAGGACTGCTCCTTATCAAGGGCATACAACCCGTCTGGAATACAGTGCACAGCGACTTCGCTAACTATTATGTATCAGCGAAATTGATTGCCGACAATGCTCCGTTGGAAAAAATTTATGACAATGATTGGTTTCAGCAAAAGATACACGGCTATGGAATCGATACGATTGGGAAGTTTGCACCCTTTCCTCCCATCACAGCTTTTTTTATGCTGCCCCTCACGTCATTTGAGCCGATCACTGCGCAACGCATATTTACAATTATTAACCTGGCCTTTTTAGGATTGGGAGTACTGGTGATCAAAAAAATGACACGCTGGAGTTGGTACAGGTGCTGCTTGATAATTCTACTTAGTGGATTAGGCCTTATCAACAACATAGCTTTTGGGCAGATGTATTGGATCATGACCGTTTTTATTCTGATTGCCATTTGGTGTCAGCAAAACAATCGATCGGTTCTGGCTGCGATCATTTTTGGCCTGTTTACTTCTTTAAAATATTTTCCAATAGTATTTGTTGGCGGGTACTTCTTACTAGGTGTTGCCCGCTGGGGAGAGGGTGAAACATTAAAAAAAAATACGGACATGCTTCTCGCGGTATACACGGGTTTGATAGTGATGGCACTTATCTTTTTTCAACTTGTTTTCTTTGGGGCGGATGTGATGCGTGAGTTTGTACATTCTGCTTTTCTGCCTCACCTGGATGGAGAATTGAAGGGTCAGGGACTTTATAGTTTTCAGTTTCAATCGTGGGATGTTTTTTTAAGAAATTTGTTTGTGGCAGATCAGCAGTTCAATCCCAATCCGATGGTGAACTGGCCTGCCGGAAAAGAGTTTTTCAAATTTGTGATGTTGAGTATTCTTTGTCTGTGCACGGGGTTTGTTTTGCTTAAATTCAGATCCGACAGGACTAGCAGAAATGCGATATTCCTTGCACTTCCGGCATTGGCAGCACTGGTTGCATTGCCAGCATCGGCTACCTATCACTTTATCCTCCTGTTGATCCCACTCGTTTTGTTATTGAAAAACGGATTGTTGAATCAAAAATTCCGGATAATCCTTTTCATTCTTTTTTTGCTCATAGGTATCATTCCATACGGTTTGGCTTTTAAGCTGGCCGGTTATTTGGGGCTCGCGTTCGCTTTTCCCAGGCTTATTCTTGTAACACTCTTTTTCTTCGGTGTTGTTTTATCACTGAGTCTTCCAAATCGAAGTAGCGATGAAATTGCTTCCGCTTAAGAGGATAAAAGTTATTTTGATAGGAGGCATTTCTCGTGTCCTCGTTTCGTTTAGCAGTGTGATTATTTCTTTTGTAGTAATCCGTACTCAATATCCAGATTTGTGGGGCGAAGCAGTTGTGTATATACTCATGCTCGACCTTGGGTTTTCAATCGTTTCGTGGGGATCAACACCGTATCTCATCCGCGAATTTAGTTTACATCCCGCAAAGATTCCGATCGTATGGGGAACGTCAGTTTCATCAAGAATCGTTTTATTGGTGAGCTTTCTTGGCTTGCTATTTCTTTTATTACCACACACCAGTATTCTTTTGTGGGTGATCTTGTGGGCTGTGGCCCGATATATTTATCAGTCGTTTGAAACATATGTCCAGTACGAAAGGCAATTTTTGTTTTCGTTTATCACAGAACTAATAGCGCTTGCGGTGGTTATTGTTCCTGTCATTGCTGCTGATACACCATTACAAACCGAGAACCTGATTATCCTGCTTTGCTTAAGCACTGTCATAAAAGCATCCTTTTCTGTAATCTTTTTTTGGCGAAAGATTTCCTTCTTGCCACCCCGTGTTGAGTTTTTTAAACATGCATTCCCATTTCTCCTTTTAACATTCAGTGCTATGGCTCAACAGCGTGCCGACCTTTATTGCGTAGCCTACTTTCTTCCAAAAATTGAAGTGGCCAGGTATCAGGTGTTCTTAAACTTGCTCATTTTTTCACAATTTGGAGCCAGCTTGTTGCTGAGCCCGTTCGCAAAAAATATTTTCAGACTACCGCATGTATCTTTTTTAAAAATGGAGAAGCAATTTGCCACTACCGGAATATTCTTGTCAGCTTTGAGTTTAGTGGCAGTCTTTTTGGTTAGCCGTTTCGTCTACAAACTTGAATACTCTTTGTTGTTATTTGCATTGGGATACTTTTACATCTTGATGTTTTATTTGTATTTGCTTAGAAATTATCTTTTGGGAAAACAGAATAAACAAACTAAGGCTGCCGTCTATTCATTCATCGCAAGTGGCGCAAATGCAATTCTGAGTATTCTTTTCACACCCCGCTTCGGACTTGAGGGCGCTTTGGCGGCAGGTCTTGCTGCACAGGTTTTACTGGTGGCGTTGTATCATCAAAAATTTAATTTCAATGGCGCCTATCGTTAGTATTGTTACTTGTACTTACAATCGCGCCCATTTGATTGGAGAAACCATTCGGAGTGTATTAAATCAATCGGTTCAGGATTTTGAATATATAATCATTGACGATGGCTCACAGGATGAGACAAAAAAAGTTGTTGAAGCATTCAACGATTCAAGGATCAGATATTTTTATCATGAACGAACGGGCGGCAAACTAAGCAAGCTTCGCAATTTTGCTAATTCAAAATGCAGCGGAGAATTTATCGCCTATGTTGATTCAGATGATTTGTGGGCCAGCAATAAACTCGAGCGTCAGATTTCGGCCATGCAAAAAAATTCTTCCATCGGATTTTCATTCACTGACATTGAGATTTTTAATAAAGACAAAACGATTCGAAACGGAATCTATGGAAGGTCCGGTACTTACACTGGTTCGGTGTTTCAGGCAATGCTTCAAAATGAATTGGTTATTTGCCATACCACTTTGGTGGTGCGTAAGTCTTGTCTGGATCGGACTGGGCCAATGGATGAACGCCTCCACTCGGGCGATCATGATCATGTTTTTTTTCTAAGCCGATTATTTGATGCATATGTTATCTACGAGCCACTCGTCAGGGTGCGGAAGCATGATCAAAATAGCACATTGAGTTCCGAACTTTTTCTAAAACTTTTAAAGGAACATCATTTCACGTTGCATAAACTCCTGAAAGAAGATCTGATTTCTTTAAAGCAATACAAGGCATCGATGGCAATCACTTCTTACTCATTTGGCATTCAGGCCGTGAAAGAAAAGGAATACTCGGCAGCTGCTCATTATTTTTGGAAGTCAATAAAAATCAAACCGTGGCATTTGAAAAGCTGGGTCAGGCTCTTGTTAACATTACCGTATCAGGTAATCCGTTTTTAGATTGTGATCGATTCGCCATTGCGCATAGTATTGATGAACATGCGCCAGGGTATTGATCTTCTGAATGATTTGTTTGTGAAGAATCTTGTAAATCAAAATCCGGTGAATACCGACATCATAGGACTTAACGACTTCCAGCTCGCGGTATGATCCAGCGACTGACGGAATAGGTATCGCAAAATGATGTGAACGGATGTTTGATAATGCGAAATTATTTTCAGGCTGCATTTTCTTCATGTGGTTTTTCCCAAGCGCATAAGCGCTCCGATGGGATGTTGAATCGATTTCAGACATCACGATATTTTTGACTTGCTCCACTTGCTTTAGTGCCTCGCCTCCAATGCGAAGTGAGCTGGCGTAAAATTCTGTGCCAATAGGCCCGTGCAAATCAGTAGGGAACAAATTCATATTCGTTCCATCACTGACTGTTATTAATGCAATGATGCGCGGAACAGCGTAAGCAATTCTCACCTGATCATAAAGATTCCCATCAAGCGATACATTGCTTGCAGGTTTTTTGGTCAGAGCAAGAAATAATGAATTGATTTTTTGTTGATGAAACTTTATAAAGCGATGTTGTCCGGAAACGCCTTCATAAAATACAACCTTGGATTGCTGAAAGGTTTCTACCCTTATCCGTTTAACGAGCAAACTAGCAACTACCGATTGACTTGAGAATTCATTTTGACAAAACTTTAAATAAACCTCCGAGGATGAACTGAGTTCCTCCATGTCTTCTTTATAAATCACTGCAATTACCAGAGGCTTGTAGCCGAGAAACAAGTGTATTGTGGTTATGTCTAGAAATTTTGTTGAGCCTGTTGAGGTTAGAAATACTTTCAATGTTGACGAGATCTTTTCGTTTTCAACACAAAGATATTCTTGCGGCAGCTGCAGCCCGGTAAGAAATTGCTTTATGCCAAGTCCCATATTGTCAAAGATAGCCGTATAGCAACGCGAGCGAAATCTTTTTGACAGATTTCGTTCTCGAAAGAGAACTACAACCGCTTCTCTACCTGCACTAATAGGAATCCTTTTCTGTTTTGTAACTTTCGGATCAATGAAAATCATTCTCTTCAACCCAAGAAGTGCGCGCGCCAAGCATCGAATCCCTAATTCGATATTGCAGGTAGCCGCGTCTATTCATGGCAAATGGGATTATGCATTGGTGGATGGAAACCTTGAACGTGACCCCTGGAAGAAAATAGAAGAGTACATTCAAAAAGGCTTTAATGTTTTTGGATGTACAGTTATGCCCGGACCACAGTTGCAACAGGCCATTCCATTCACGCTTCGAGTGCGGGAAAAATATCCTGACGTAATCAATATTTGGGGCGGATATTTTGCGGCCAACCAATATTCTTCTGTATTAAAATCAGATGCTATCGACTTTGTAATCAACGGGCCGGGCGATGAAGCTTTTCCTCAGCTTTTAAATGCTCTTGAAAAAAATGAAAGTGTTGATGCAATTCAAAACCTGATTTTCAAACGCGAAGGGAGAATCATTCAAACGTCAAAGGCGGCATTGGCTGATCAGGACTTGCTTCCGCAGTTGCCTTATGAGTCGCTCAATAGTTTTTATCCGATTAAGAAATATTTGGGCAAGACTTTTCTTGGCAATCATACCGCAGCCTATCATTCAAGTATGGGGTGCCCGTTCACGTGCTCCTTTTGTGCGGTTGTACCTTTATATAATGCAAGATGGAAAGGCAAGTCGGCTGAACTTATTTATAGAGACGTTAAGTATTTAATAGATGAGCATGGTGCCGATGCAGTTGAGTTTCACGACAATAATTTTTTCGTAAGTGAAAGACGGACTGTAGAGTTCTCAAAGTTGATTAAGAATGAACAAATTTCATGGTGGGGCGAAGGCCGCATCGATACGATCGACAAGTACAAAGATGAATCGCTGGCGCTGATGCGCAAGGCTGGATGCAAAATGATTTTTTTCGGAGCAGAGACAAGCAATGATGAGTTGCTGAAGAAGATGGATAAGGGTGGAACACAGACCACTGAGCAGATGAAAGGATTTGCTGCGCGAATGAAGAAGTTCGATATTATCCCTGAATATTCTTTTGTGTTGGGCTTTCCGGCAGAGTCACCAGAAAAAGTAGTAGAGCAAATTGAAAAAGACATTGCTTACATCAAACAGATAAAAGAGATCAATCCATCAACCGAAATTATTATTTATGTGTACAGCCCGGTACCGGTGGAGGGCTCTGCGATGTACGAGTTGGTAAAAAAATCCGGATTTCATTTCCCCGAAAAGTTGGAAGACTGGCTTTCGCCCGAATGGCAGAATTTTGACTTGCGAAAAAACCCTCTTACTCCGTGGCTCACCCCGAAGATGGTGGATCGGATCCTTGGCTTTGAAGCGGTGTTGAATGCACAATATCCGACCGTTTCAGATTTCAGGTTGTCGCCAATCAAGAAGAAAATTCTTCGAACAATCTCTTCATTCCGATACCAGAAAAATATTTTTTTTAAGCCCTATGAGATAAAAGCGTTGCAACGCCTTTGGAAATATCGGCAACCGGAAATTGAAGGCTTTGTAATGGAATGATGAGAAGATTCTTTAAAAAAGTCGTTTCGTTTTTTTTGGTGCCCGCCACGCGTTGGTATCTGCGTAAGGAGCGAGGCTATCATTATGAGAACATAAAAGTAAAAGTTCCGCCCACGGTTTTCCACCCCGGGTTGTTTCCGAGTACTCGCTTTTTGCTCGCTTATTTAAAAGGGCAGAATTTAGCAGCGAAATCATTTCTTGAGCTGGGTTGCGGCAGTGGATTGATTTCTGTTTGGGCTGCGAAGCAAAAAGCAAATATTTATGCCTGCGATTTGAATCCACGAGCGGTGGAGGCATGTTTGGCCAATGCAATAGATAATCAAGTGGAGTTAAAGACTTTTTATTCCAATCTCTTTGATTCATTGCCACACGTTCGGTTCGACTGGATTGTGATCAATCCTCCTTACTACGCGAAGAATGTTTCCAATGACGAAGAACTTGCCTGGAATTGCGGGGAGAGCTTTGAATATTTTCAAAAACTTTTTTCAACCCTGTCTGGGTTCATTCACGAAAACTCAAAAGTGATTATCGTGCTCACACAAGGTTGCGATATTGATTCAATTAAGAAGGTAGCTGCTGTAAATTATTTTGAATTTGTACTGAAAGCCGAGCAACAGGTTCTTTTTGATGGTCGCGATTTTATTTTTGAGATAAGCCGAAAGCAATACTAATAGTTGAGCGAGCAGACGCATTTTTTGCAAATGGGGTCTTTATCAATTTTCAAATTCTTTCGAAAGCCGATCGCTTTATCAGAATTGATGATGGATTCAAAATCCTTTTCATGAATATTCCCTAATGAAGGATGGAAGAAGCAAGGACGAACTTCCCCATCTGCTTCAATCACTGACGATACCCACGGTGCATTGCATTTCTTCTTTGGAAACTCTTCGAAGCTGCAAAGGGCGCCATAATAAGTTGCCAGACTAAAAAGTTTTGCGGGTGATTCCGCAATGAATCTGCTTTCAAATTCTTTTTTTAATCGGGATGAACTTTCTTCCAGAATTTTTTTAAACTCGATGACCTCGTCTTTATTCAAAGAAATTTCAGAAACATGATCATGACTCCATGGCTCCGCCCGGTTAAACGCTTCGCTGGAAACATCTGCGGCAAGAAATGAAATCTGATCAAGGCCAATTTCCTCGGCTGCCTTCACAATGGATATAAACTCCCGGAAGTTTTCTTTTTGTAAAACCGACCTTCCTTTCACCAGGAATGAAGATTTGATCTTTTTTAATTCATTTACTCCCTCCGCAAGTTTCTCAAAGGCGTTTGGAATATTGCGTATTCGATCATGCGTTTCTTTCGCACCATCCAGCGACACAATTACCTCGTCTGTGTTTTCCACGATCTCCTTAGCATTCCTTGCAAGCAAGAGTCCCGTGGAAAGCAAACTAATCCGTATGTTTAGCCCCTTTAGTGATTTGCAAAGCGTCCAGAGATTTGAGTGCATCAAGGCCTCTCCTCCCGAGATTGCCACTTCCTTCACATTTAATTTTTTGAATGCAGCAAGATGTCTTTCCAAATCTTCTGTTGAAATTTCCTTTTTGTTTTCGTTGGCTTTCCAGATGTCGCACATTACACAGCGGCAATTGCATCTGCTGTGCGGCATTAGCACCAACACCGGCATGCTGTGAAGTTTATTCGTGAGCTTATTGAGAAGTGTAAACATTCGATTTGTTTCAAGTTACCAATCTTTTAAACGTTTGTCCAAACGATTGGTAGTTCAAGAAAAATTCTTTTTAGAGAAAAAAGTTTTTGCCGTTCCTGATTTCACAGCGATTTAGTTTCTTTGCCTGATTTTAAAAAATACTATGAACCAACTTTCCAACCGTATCAATGCCATTGAAGAATCTGCCACCCTTGCAATGGCAGCCAAAGCCCGCGAATTCAAAAACCGCGGTATCGATGTGATCAGTCTTAGCCTGGGCGAGCCGGATTTTAAAACTCCACTGCACATATGTGAAGCCGCTAAGAAAGCGATTGATGATGGAAAGTATTTCGCATACCCTCCGGTGGCGGGTTATCAGGATTTGCGTGAAGCCCTTGCCGCCAAATATCAGAAAGAAAATAATGTGCCTTACAAGGCAGAAAATATTGTTGTGTCAAACGGTGCAAAGCAGTCTATTGCAAATGTGATGCTTGCAATTTTAAATCCCGGTGATGAAGTAATCATCTTCGCTCCGTATTGGGTAAGTTATGATGCACTGGTTCGTCTTGCAGAAGCAACACCTGTGATTGTGAAAGGTGGAATTGAAAATGATTTTAAAGTAACAGCCGAGCAAGTAGAAAAGGCAATCACTCCAAAAACGAAAGCGATTATTTTCTCTTCGCCTTGCAATCCTACCGGCTCTGTTTTTTCTAAGAAGGAATTAGAAGAAATTTCTAAAGTTGTATTGAAGCACCCAAACCTGATGGTAATTGCTGATGAAATTTATGAGCACATTAACTTTACGGGAGATCAGACAAGCATGGCTTCTTTGCCAGGAATGTTTGATCGCACCATCACGGTTAATGGTTTCGCCAAAGGCTTCGCGATGACTGGCTGGCGTGTTGGCTACATTGCCGCCCCTAAGTGGCTGGCTGACGGCAGCAATAAAGTGCAAGGTCAAATCACTTCGGCAAACTGCTCGATCTCGCAGCGCGGTGCGCTAGCAGCTATCACGGGCGATCTTGAGCCCACCAAAAAAATGGTGGAAGAGTACCACAAGCGTAGAGATATTGTTTATCAACTTCTGAAAGAGATTCCAGGTGTGAAAGCGAATTATCCTCAAGGCGCATTTTACTTCTTTCCGGATGTGAGCTCCTTCTATGGAAAATCAGACGGGACAACCACCATAAAAAATGGAGATGATTTCTGTTTGTGGATGTTGGAGAAAGGTCATGTCTCATTAGTACCGGGTGGTGCTTTTGGCGATGAAAATTGCGTGCGACTTTCTTACGCAGCATCTGAAAAGGATTTGAGAGAAGCCTTAAAAAGGATGAGAGAAGCTTTGGCGACTCTTAAATAGTCGAGCAGGACGAGAAGATTCTTTATTTTCAATTTGTAATTTGCATCCATAATTGCGCACTATGGATGTTAGGAAACTTTTTGACTCATTTTCAAATCTCAAAGTATTGATCATTGGCGATGTAATGCTAGACAGTTACATCTGGGGATCTGTTGAGCGAATTTCACCCGAGGCGCCAGTGCCGGTAGTCAATGTTAGAAAAAAAGATTTTCGCCTGGGCGGAGCTGCCAACGTAGCACTTAATATTTCTTCGCTGGGCGCTACGCCTATTTTATGTGCCCTTGTCGGGAATGACGAGGATGGAAGAAAGCTTATTCAGCGATTGAATGAAAACAGCATGAGTACGGACGGACTTGTTATCAGCAATGACAGACCTACTACTGTGAAGACCAGAGTGATTGCCAGCCACCAGCATGTAGTTCGTGTAGACGAAGAATCAGATCGTGAGGCCAATGACGCGGAAGTAAAATTATTGATGGAGAGGATAGAGAAATTTTTACCTCAGTGTAATGTTATAATCTTTGAAGACTACGATAAGGGAGCAATCAGCGCTGAGATCATTTCAAAAACAGTGGAGCTTGCCCAAAAGAATAACAAGCCTACAATAGTTGACCCGAAGAAAAGGAATTTTCTTTCCTACACGGGAGTTACCCTGTTTAAACCTAACCTCAAAGAACTTCGAGAAGGTTTGAAAGTGGAAGTAAATCCATCCAATCAATTACAAGTGGAAAAGGCTGTGTCTTTGCTAAAGGAAAAGCTAAATGCTTCGGGTGTGTTGGTTACCCTTTCTGAGAACGGGGTGTATATTGATTTTAAGAATCAAAAAGTGAAACTCCCTGCGCATGCCCGCGAAATAGCAGATGTATCAGGTGCAGGAGATACCGTGGTGAGTGTTGCTTCTCTTTGCGTTGCACTTGGTCAGAGCCCTCAAATAATAGCGGGCCTTTCAAATCTGGCAGGCGGATTGGTTTGTCAGCATGTAGGCGTAGTGCCTATTGATAAAAAGGAATTTCTGGCGGAAGCCAAAAAGGAATTTGGGCAGTAATCAATTGCCGTCTTTAAACTGACTCTCGAGGGGAATCCTTCGTTCCAGGTCTTCTATAATCTTTTTATTAAGCGGTGTTTCTTTGATGACGTTATAAGTATCCCAGAATTCTTTATTGTATGGCTGGTCTTGAAACTGCAAACCATAACTTTTCATTTTCCTTGAAATGGGGATTCGGCTTTCTGCCTTAGGCTGTACATTGTTGATCAACAATTGGCGCTCTAGTTCGGTTTCAAATTTTAGTTTTCCCGTTTTTCGCTCATACCAATTCACCTGGGAAGTGATGTGGATGTAGTTAAGAAATAGTTTCTTTCCGATCCATTTGAAATCGAGCGCACGGCTCACTCGCACAAACTTACTTTCGAGATCTCGCTTTCTCTCAAGGTCTTGTATCTGTTTGTTTTCGTATTCCAGGTGTACAATGCCGTACGTCTTCTTCTCGATATAAATTTTAAGATAATACTCTTTGTCGTGGGTTAACACAAATATTTCATTGCCATGATAGAACGAATCTTTTTCACGATGCAGCGTTTCAAAAAAATAGTCCTCTTCCGGAAACTGACGATAGCGAATGTTGTTGTTCAACAACAAATCTTCCAGTAGATTATCTCTGTCGAAGAATGATGTAAACTTGTTATCGTACCCAAGACTTCTTCTCACTTCCTCTAAGGCAACACGTTCTCGCAGCCTGACTTTGTTTCGCGGTTCGTGATAATCTTCATCGTAAATTTTCACGGCCGCTTCCAGCAACGAGATATAGGTGCCTCCTAATTTTTTCAGGTCGCGGTAAAAACCATCCATTAGAAATGGCTCGCTTGGATAATTCTGATCTATTCTTGAAATAGCGATTCTTAAAACCTCGCCTGCGCTGAGTGAATCTTTGATTGTAATTTCCCTCAATATCACGGGAGATTTTGTCATTTCAATTACGAGCGGCCCGGCAGCAGCTTTATCGAGCAAAGACCAAACAGGGGCTTCAAATGTTTTGTAGCCAAGCATATTCACAATCAGAATGTCGTTGCGCATGTCGGCAGGTAAATGAAAATCGAATTCTCCTTGTAGATTAGTAATGGTTCCAACAGGCTTGCCCATAATTCCGATGCTAGCAAAGGGAAGAGGCTCCTTTGTTTCAAGGTCAACCACTTTTCCTGGCACCAGGATTTTTTGGGCTTGCGAGCAAAATGTGATCAGAGCCAAAAAGAGAACAATGGCATGCTTCATGGGCGGGCAAGTTACCATTTTATTAAGCCCTCTTCCGGCCGTTTAAACGAAATTCAAACCTATTTGGCGCCATAAATATTCGTTAGACGGCATTCTTTTCAAATGCTTAACTTTATCTGTCAATTTAAAATCTTTTTAGTGCAATTGTTTAATAGTATCCCTAGAATCTGGAAACGCGCGTATTCGTTAATATGCCTCTGGTATTTTATTAACTTCCTTGTAAGTGCAATCATTGAATGGCAGTTTATTAACCCCGCATCTTATGTGCTCTGGAATGCCTTGTTCCTCTATGAAGCACTCTGCGTTTTTATTGTGCTCATATTTCTTTGGTCACACTGGTTGTCGTCCTTTAAGCCCTTTGTTCAGGTTACCGGGCATGTTTTAGGTTTGATTACTTTTTTTCTTACAATGGGCACCCTCGATTACTTTTTTACCGATTACATGGATGGACTTGTCTATTTCGAGCACTGGAAGGAACACATGGTGGAACTATTAAGCTGGGAGGCTCTTCGTTTTCATGATCAATATATCATTACGGTGGGTGTTTACTATGTGATTCGATACTTTCAGGGCTTGCAACGAAGAGATTTGGAGAAAAGTGAACTGGCTATTAGAAACAGGGAAATGCAAATTTCTTTGCTCAAGTCGCAGATCAATCCGCACTTTTTATTCAACACTCTCAATTCGATAAGTACTTTGATCAGTAGTAGCAAAGAACAAGCCCGAAAAGTAATAACACAATTATCAGATGTTTTCAGATATGCACTGGATGCACATGGCGAAGAAATGGTAAAGCTTAGCAAAGAGATTGAGTTTATCGAAAACTACATGAGAATACAGCAAGTAAGGTTTGGTGACCGCCTTAAGTTTGAACGTGACATCGATCCTACTTGTTTAAACATAAAAGTTCCTCCAATGATCCTTCAACCTTTGGTCGAAAATTCAGTCAAATATGGCATTGGCCCGAAGCAGGACGGTGGCACGATATCCCTCACGGTGAGAAGATCGGGCAGTATTATTTTTTTTGAAGTGAAAGACAATGGGCTTGGAGTAAACGCAAAAAAAGTAATGGATGGAAGCTCCAGTGGGATCGGTATGTCAAATACTGATTTGCGATTGAAGAGTTATTTTGGCCCGCAGTCGCGCCTGCGAGTGAGGGCTACCGAAAAGGGATATTCTGTGAACTTCTTTATTGAAGACAAGGACCTTCGAAAAAATGAATTTGAACCTGAAACACAATCACAATTAATATGAATCAAAAAAGCAGATGTGTCATAGTAGACGATGAAAAACTAGCGCGTGATTTATTACGTGAATTCCTGGAGCCTTTTCCTGATATGGAAATAGTGGGAGAGGCTGCGAACGGAGCAGAGGCAGTGGCATTGATCGATAAAACAAAACCTGATTTGCTTTTCCTCGATGTTCAGATGCCAGGCATGACCGGTTTTGATGTGCTGGATGAAATTGAACATGAGCCCTACGTTATATTCATCACAGCATACGATCAATATGCAATTCAGGCATTTGAAAAAAATGCAGTGGACTACTTACTTAAACCAGTTGACGAGGAAAGATTCAAACTGGCAATAGAACGAGCGCTGAAACGCAAAAAACTTGAAGAAGGAAGGCTAGAGGACTTACTGGGAAGTATGCGTCCCGTAAGGGCTGCCCGTACTTATGACTCTCACATTTTTGTGCAAAAATCTGAAAAGCTTTTCAATCTTCCGGTGGATGAAATCACGCACCTAGAGGCATCGGGAGATTACACCATCATTTCAACAAAGAATGATCAATTTGTAAGCTCATCCGGGATTGGAAAACTAGAGGAACTTATGAATCCCGATATTTTTATTCGTGTTCACCGCTCCACTATTATCAATGTAAATTATCTTAAAGAAATCGAGCGTCATTTCAATGGCGGTATGGTTGTGAAAATGCAGAATGGAAAAAGTTTCCCGGTCAGCCGCACCTATGCAAAGCAAATAAGAAGGAAGGTAGTTTAACTACCTTCTTTTCAAAAAATTAAGTTTTCTTCATCTCGCAATATTTGTTCGATTTAGCGTTTCCCATCTGAACTCAGATTTATTGGAAAGGCTAGAACTATTTCTTCGCCTAAATCATCTGATTTGCAGGCGAGTTGAAATTGTCATCGCTAAAATGTAACTTCTTGGCTTCAAAAGAGTATAAGGAGGAAGTTTCACACCAACCTATTTTCAAAAATGAAAAAGAGAAAGTATCTGATCGCAGGCGGAATTGCTGTCGTAATTCTTGCAGCGTATCTTATTCTTCGCGGAGGAACTGCACTTCCATCCGCAGAATTGATTGCATCAGTTACGAAGGGAAAGTTTGTTGTTGGCATTGAAACGAGTGGCGAGCTGGAAGCGAAGAACTCGGTAAAGATACAGGGGCCACAACAGCTACGTAATTTTCAAATATGGCAGGTAACCATTCAAAGCATTGTTGATGAAGGGACTGTTGTAAAAAAAGGAGACTGGATCGCTACACTCGATCGCTCTGCTTTTCAGCAGAAGTTTGCCGAAAAACAAATTGAATTGGAGAAGGCCAACTCGAAATACACACAGACACAACTCGATACAACACTGCAATTGCGCCAGGCTCGTGATGAGTTAATC
>CAZNCO010000008.1:0-21439 GCA_964571345.1 uncultured Ohtaekwangia sp. | reverse complement strand
ATCCAGATGGTGCGTTTTTCTTTGGATAAAATCGGTATTTCTTTGTACGCAGTTTTTGCTCCGCTCTTAATCAAGTCGATGTACTCACGCGAAACCGCTTCAATGTTTTCGGGGGCTACAATGTCCCAAAAGTGCATCTTCAAAATTTGCTTTTTGGAATACCCCGTAATCCTTTCAGCTCCTTTATTGACAAAAATAAATTTTCCTTTTTCGTCAACTTCATAAATGATATCGGTTGCCTCCTCTACCAGTTCGCGATATTTGCGTTCGCTTTCTTTAAGTTTGCTTCGCAGTCGGGAAACTAGCTTTTTGTCTGCGCCATTGCTTGAACTCTTGGCAGGCTTGGCCTTTTTCTTTAGCAGCTTTTTTGAAGTAGCCATAGATAAGGTGAAAATACTCAATTCATTTTATTTTTAACAGTGCTTTGCGTGATTAGATTAGCACCAACCGTGTCTTTACAACTCATGTAATATTTTCTAATCATTTGCATCACCTGATGGAAGCCAGGTGATAAAAGATCATTTTTTTAAAAAAATCATTCTATTTTCTTTGAACACAGATTCGAACTAGCAATAAAAAATTATAAAACACCATGAACAAAGGGATTGGAGAACGGGAGGAAATAATCTACTTAAAAAAGAAACAACAACTTATAAAATGGGCTACAGTTAGTTTTGCTTTATTTCCATTGGCGGTTTTGGCAATCAACCTGGCTGCAAAACAGTTAGCACCAAGTTTCCCGAACATAATCGACTTGTACTCTACAAATCCAGTACACTGGGCTATTCTTGTTTTATCATTGGCAGCCGTCACTTTTACTTTATTATTAAAAGATGTAGCCACTCATTCTAAGCAGATGTTGAATAAATATCAGCAAGACCAAGAAATTGAAATGAATAAAATGGGCTCGCTGCTCACACAACTTGAAGCTGGAAATTTTTCAGACGAAAAGCAGATTGAAGACAGTCAGCTGGTTCATACAATCAACTCGTTAAAAACAAAACTAATCAAGCAAAAACAAGATGACGAAAGAGGTAAGTGGGCATCCGAAGGGCTTTCAAAGTTTGCCGAGATACTTCGGGTTTCGGAAAATCTTAATTCCCTTTCTGATGAACTTATCAAGAATATAGTAAAATATGTAGGTCTTAACCAAGGCTCTATTTTTGTCTGTGAGAAAAACTCAAAAGAAGAAACGGTACTGGCATTAAAAGCATGTTATGCCTACGATCGAAAAAAATATCTTACAAAAACCATAGCTCCCGGAGAAGGGTTGGTTGGCCAGTGCTACCTCGAAAATGATACCATCATCCTCAAACAAGTACCAGCCGATTACATCAAAATTACATCGGGGCTAGGTGAAGCTACTCCCAAATTCATTTCCCTTATACCCATTAAATCAAATGATGTTATAGAAGGCGTGCTGGAGGTGGCGGGCTTTAAAGAATTACAGACATACCAGGTTAAGTTTCTTGAAAAAGTGTGCGAGGCCTTCGCATCCGTGCTTCGTTCCATCAAAAGCAATGACGAAACCCGCACATTACTAGAGGCTACCAAAAAGCAGACCGAGCAACTGCTTTCGCAAGAAGAAGAGATTCGGCAAAACCTGGAAGAGATGATGGCCACGCAGGAGCAGCTCACGCGCCAACTAACCGAAAACAAACAAATCCGCGAGCGCGTGGAAAGACGCGAGCGCGTAATGGCCCTGACTACCATTCTTTCAGAAACAGATCCTTACGGAACAATCACTTTTGTGAACGACAAATTCTGCGAAGTAAGTAAATACACTCCCCAAGAGCTTATTGGAAAACCCCAGAACATCGTTCGCCATCCCGATATGCCGAAAGAATTATTTGAACTATTCTGGAAAATGATAAAACGAGGTAACGTATTCAATGGAATTGTAAAAAATAGGGCAAAAGACGGCTCTGCCTATTGGGTGGATGCTACGATTGTACCAGTAGTTGATGAGCATGGCCAAATCCTAAAATATACAGGTGCTCGTTACCACATTACCGATGAAGAGCTGGCAGTAAAACTTTACAACAAGCAAGCAGAGAAATTCGGGTGGCCAAAATTGAAATATGGAAAAGAAATTCAACTGCCCATCAGTGAAAACATACCGATGACCATGTTCAACTAACATGCATTGAATGTATTTAGTATCTTCAAGGAAATTTTTCCTTATGAAGAAATATCTGTGCCTTCTGTTTGTTTGCCTTTATCAAATTGGTATTGCGCAAACTCCGCTTGAACAATTCCTGAGTCACCCTATTGAATCCAACTTCGCCTCTACTTCGGATGGAAAAAACATCGCGTGGGTAATTAACGATCACGATAAACGAAACGTTATGATCAAAGTCGGAAACGAGCTACCACGTTTACTCACCGACTACCAGCAAGACGATGGGCAGGAGATTTCTCAACTTGTCTTCTCTCCCAACGGAACCAAGCTTGTATTTGTTCGTGGCGGTGGCGTTAATAGCAAAGGACAAAATCCAAATCCCGCAAGCCTTACAGAGGGTGTTGATCAATCGCTTTACGTCAAAGATATTGCTTCTAAAAATCCAGCCGCAAAAATTACCCAAGGAAATAGCCCTGTGTTTTATCCTGACGGGCTCAAAATTTTATTTTCAAAAGGAGGCCAGATTTATGAAACCAGCCTTGACATCAATACCACTCCCAAACTTCTTTTCGTAGCACGCGGAAGTAATTACGGTCCCAAGTTCTCTCCATCCGGAAATGATGTACTCTTCACTAGCGATCGGGGTGATCATAGCTTTATTGGAATTTACAACATCGTTACGAAGAAAATGAAATGGCTTGCGCCCGACGTATCAAATGATGAGCTCCCGGTATGGTCGCCTGACGGAAAGCAAATTGCATTCATCCGTACCAGCGGTACCAAAATCAATGAACTCATCAATTTCCTTGCGGGAAGAAAATTTTCCGTTTGGGTAGGCAATGCGGATGATCTCACCGCAAAGCAAATATGGAAATCGCCTGGTGAAGATGGAGGCTTCGCACAAAGCTATCCTTCCAAACCTTTGACCTGGTCATCGTCAAACAGAATTCTCTTTCACTCCGAGCATACCGGGTGGAGTCACGTCTTCTCAATGAATCCTGACGGCAGCGATGTGAAAGACATCACTCCTGGCGATGGAGAAGTAGAAAGCTACACGCTTGATGCGACCGGACAAAACATCTACTTTGATGGCAACCGCGAAGACATTGACAGACGACATTTATGGAAAGCTAGCGTGAACGGTGGCACGCCTACCGCTGTTACGTCCGGTGACGGCATTGAAATATTTCCCGCCTTTGGTGGTGCTAACCTTTACTGCTTTCGTTCCACCATCAATACATCCAAACAACTGGTACGTGTAGAAGAGACAAAGAAAGTTACGGTAGCCGTTAATCTTCAAAAGTCTCCTACCTTCTCCTCCGCATACTTTGTAAAACCTGAACAAGTAATCTTCAAGGCTGCGGATGGCACAACTATTCACGGACAATTATTCATCGATCGTAAAATTACTGGCAAGCGTGCAGGTATTGTGTATATGCACGGTGGCCCCAGCCGACAAATGCTACTTGGCTTTCATTACAGCGATTACTATATAAACTGCTATGCCTTCAATCAATATATGGCAAGCCTTGGTTACGCAGTAGTTTCCGTTAATTACAGAAATGGGATTGGCTATGGTAAAGACTTCAGAACGCAGAAAAATCAAGGTCCGCGTGGTGCTGTTGAATATCAAGATGTAGTAGCTGCCGCGAAGTTTCTGCAATTGCTTCCCGAAGTAGATGCAGCTAAAATTGGTTTGTGGGGTGGATCATATGGAGGCTATTTAACGGCCATGGGCTTGGCGAGGAATCCAGAAATCTTTAAAGCTGGTGTTGATCTTCATGGCGTTCACGATTGGTCTTTTGATGCACATGATGCAACAGATAGTTGGGGCATTGGCAAAAATGAAAAGGATTTAGCCCTCAAGTCTTCGCCTGTTGCTGATCTCAGTAAGTGGACTGCTCCAGTTCTTTTTGTGCATGGCGATGACGATCGCAACGTCCAATTTCAGCAGACTACAGACCTGGCAACAAAACTGCGTGAGAAAAACATACCTGTGGAAGTACTTGTTTTACCCGATGAAATACACGGTTTCCTCCGCTACGAAAGTTGGGACAAAATTTTCACCGCTGCCAAAGATTTCTTTGACCGCAAGTTGAAATAGTTACTTTCTTTGCGAAAAATTAATTCCCAGGTAAATGAAAAAGATATTCGCTTTGAATTTTGTGATGTTGATTTCTTTGAGTTGCGCATTTGCACAAAACGGAGAAATGATTTACAAAAATTATTGTGCAGGCTGCCACGGCACACAGATGCAGGGAAATACGGCCACCAAATTAATAAAGACCGATTGGAAATACGGACGCGATCGCGGAGCCATCATGCGCAATATCAAGTACGGAATCGCCTCTACTGAAATGGCAAAATGGGGTGCCGTGCTGAAGGATGAAGAGATCGCTGCCGTTACAGATTATATCATTGCTTCACAGCAAATTGCTCCCAACGCAGAGCGGCCCATCCCCGATCGACTCACCACCAAAGAGTATAATCTGAAAGTAGAAAAACTAATCACGAGCGACCTGCATACTCCCTGGGGTATTGAGTTTGTAGATGCACGCCACGCTCTTATCACCGAAAGAACCGGCAGCATTCGATGGATGGTCGATGGGAAACTAGATTCTCAGCCGATTAATGGAACTCCCAAAACATATTCTCAGGAAACAACGGGCGGCTATATGGACATCGCTCTTGATCCTGCTTATGCGAAAAACGGATGGGTATATCTTGCGTTCAGTCAAACGAACGGAAATCCAACCGACAAAAATGCAACAGGCATGACAAAAGTAGTGCGTGCAAAAATTAAAGATCACCAATGGACTGAAGAGCAAACACTATTTAAAGTACCCGAATCTTTGAAAGTAACTGGCGGAAATCGCTGGGGATGTCGCTTTCTTTTTGATAAGAAGGGCTATCTCTATTTCACCATCGGAGACATGGCAAGGGCAGACGACTCGCAGGATATCACCAAGCCATCAGGAAAAGTTTATCGTATTAACCCAGATGGATCTATTCCTAAGGACAATCCATTTGTTGGAAAAAAAGACGCACTGCCTGCTATTTATTCAATTGGCAATCGCAACGTTCAAGGCCTTTCACAGCATCCCATAACCGGTGATATCTGGTTTACAGAACATGGCCCGATGGGTGGAGATGAGCTCAACATTTTAAAATCCGGAGCAAATTATGGCTGGCCGGTGATCACCTACGGCATCGACTATAGTGGAGCGATTGTCTCCAACGAAACACAAAAGCCAGGCATGGAACAACCCATCATTCAATGGACTCCTTCTATAGCAGCATGTCCTGCCGAATTCAGCACAAGTCCACTCTTCAGCAAATGGAAAAACAATCTCTTGGTTGGAGCATTAGCGTTTGAAGAAATCCGAAGAATTGTGATCGCGAACAACAAAGTAACAGAGCAGGAGATCATTTTAAAGAATGTAGGGCGTGTGCGTGACTTGAAGTTTGGGCCTGATGGTGCTCTGTATGCGCTGCTGAACAATCCTGATGTGGTGATCCGCATCACACCTGAGAAGAAATAATATCGTCATCACGTGACTAGATGAAAAAATTAATTGCACTCACCGGTGCTGGAATTAGCGCAGAAAGTGGTCTGGCTACCTTCAGGGATTCTGGCGGACTTTGGGAGGGATATAAAGTAGAAGATGTTGCTACACCTGAAGCCTGGCACAGAAACCAGTCTCTTGTGCTTGAGTTTTACAATGAGCGAAGAAAGAAAGCACTTGAGGCCAAACCGAACCGTGGCCACGAGATATTGGCAGAACTTGAAAACCAATTTGATGTCACCATCGTCACGCAAAATGTAGATGACTTGCATGAGCGCGCAGGCTCCTCCAAAGTGATTCATCTGCACGGGAGTTTATTCGAATCGCGCAGTACACTAGATGCTTCATTGGTTTATAAAATAAATGGCTGGCAGCTAAACCTTGGTGACAAATGCGAACGAGGCTCCCAACTCAGACCTAATATTGTTTGGTTTGGTGAAATGGTGCCTTTGATGGAAACAGCGGCCCGCCTCGCTTCCCGCGCAGATATTTTCTTAGTGGTCGGTACTTCGATGGTGGTATATCCTGCGGCAGGTTTGATCAATTACGTTGCGGATCATGTAAAGAAATATGTAATCGATCCGAAACAACCAGAGGTGCACCATGTGCCCAACGTGGAGTTCATTACAGAGAAAGCAAGCACCGGCATGGAAAAGGTTAAGGAAAAGTTGAAAGTAAAAAGCTGAAAGTAGAAAGTTATGCACCTACTTCCCACCTCCCCACCCTTGTTCACCTAGCAACGGAACGAAGGCGAAGTTTTCAAATTCTTCTTTGTATAGCTTGCCGTTCTTCTTTACGATCTTCAGCATCATTTGCTTTTCGCGATCGCCAACCGGAAGAATCAGAATTCCATTCTCATTTAATTGAGAGACCAACGCATCCGGTACACCGGGTGCTCCGGCTGTTACAATAATTCCATCGTAAGGTGCCCGCATCGGATAACCCTTCGATCCATCGCCATGAATGAAGTACGGTTTGTATCCTAAGGCTGGAAGAAAATTCTTGGTCCTCTCAAAAAGCTTGCGATTGTATTCAATGGTATAAACAGTAGCTCCAAGTTCGAGGAGAATGGCCGCCTGATAGCCGGATCCTGTTCCAATCTCCAGTATCTTTTTGCCTGGCTTTGCTTCTAATTTCTCTGATTGGAAGGCAACGGTATAAGGTTGAGAGATCGTTTGCCCCTCTCCAATAGGAAAGGCTTTGTCTTCGTACGCATGATTTAACAGGGCATCCTCAAAAAACGCATGCCTGGGCACTTTTCCGATTGCTGCCAAAACAGCCTCGTCTTTTATGCCTTTTTGGCGTAATTTTTTAACTAATTTATTCCGAAGTCCGCGCTGCTTGTAATTGTCTTCAACCATGAAAAGGCCATTTTTAGCCTAAAAAGGGCATATTTTTTTATAAAATAAAGTTTTTAGGTTTTCTTAGGAAAATTGAAGTCGAACCTTCTACTTTGGAGTCCCTTAGCACAGTAAAAACCTATTTTGCCATAGCGTTACACTGTGATAAGCCCTGACCCGACAGTAGGAGTGGAACACCACCCTCTACTGTATGGGCAGGTAAAAGATCAAAGGCCGTCAGGCCTTTTTTCGTTTTAGCACCTTTTGGGCTGCTTTCACGATATCTTCTGCCCCCAGTCCGTACTTTTTCATCAGCTGAGCAGGTGTGCCGCTCTCCCCAAAGCTATCCATCACCGCCACATACTCTTGTGGTGCAGGAAATTGCTGAGACAAAACCTGCGCAACACTGTCGCCAAGGCCTCCATTTGCCTGATGTTCTTCACACGTTACCACACATTTTGTCTTTTGTACCGATTCCAAAATCGCTTCAACATCCAGCGGCTTGATGGTGTGCATGTTGATTACTTCCGCACTAATACCCAATTCACTCAATTTCTCTTCTGCCTCAATTGCATTCCATACCAGGTGACCGCAGGCAATGATAGTCACATCTTTTCCTTCAATCATCTTATCTGCTTTGCCAATGGTGAAAGGCCTGTCGGTTGTAAAGATCGGCCAGCTTGGTCTTCCGAAACGTAAATAAGCCGGGCCTTCATGACTTCCTAATGCTACCGTTGCCTGGCGTGTTTGATTGTAGTCGCAGGGAACAATCACCGTCATGCCTGGAAGCATTTTCATCATGCCGATATCTTCCAGAATCTGGTGTGTTGCGCCATCTTCACCTAATGTCAAGCCTGCATGTGAAGCACATATCTTCACATTTTTGCCAGAGTATGCAATTGACTGACGAATCTGATCGTACACACGTCCGGTAGAAAAGTTAGCAAAGGTGCCAGTAAAAGGAATCTTGCCGCCTATCGTCATACCAGCAGCTAGCCCCATCATGTTTGCTTCCGCAATCCCTACTTGAAAAAAGCGCTCAGGAAAATCTTTCTTGAAAGCATCCATCTTCAGTGATCCTGTAAGATCGGCACAAAGTGCAACCACATTTGCGTTTTGCTTTCCGAGCTCGTGAAGGCCCACTCCGAAACCCGAGCGTGTATCTTTTTTTTCGGTGAACGTGAACTTGGTCATCTATTTCTTGATTGTGTTAAAGCTTAGTTAATTCATCAATATCCCCCAAACAGATTCAAACCTTGTGAAAACATGAACCGTTGAAGTTTCTAAAATCTTTTTTCGTGATGACCGAACCAAGAACCATCGACCGCAAACTTATTCTCTGGATAATCATCTGCTCGTTGCTGGCTATCATTCCGTGGTTCATCGTCTGATCAATAATCGCCAAGTGTTTCTTCCAATTGCGCTAACGCCTTCTTCAATTCCTCATCATTAGGTGCAACACCATGCCACTTGTGTGAGCCCATCATATAGTCTACTCCAAAGCCCATGGCTGTTTTCATCAGGTTCATCACCGGCTTGCCGTTTCCGGTTTGCGATTTTGCTTTATCAAGGGCCGCAACTGTTTCGGCCATATCATTGCCATTGAATTCATTTACAATCCAGCCAAATGCTTCCCACTTTGCTTTGAGATCCAGCAACGAAACGATCTTATCTACCGGCCCGTCTATCTGCTGACCATTGTAGTCGATGGTGGCAATCAGGTTATCAATTTTGTTGTGTGCCGCATACATCGCTGCTTCCCACACCTGGCCTTCCTGTTGTTCGCCATCGCCCATCAAGGCAAATACCAGGTTAGTATCTTTATTGAGTTTCTTTGTTTGTGCGGCACCAATAGCAACAGACAATCCCTGTCCCAATGATCCAGACGCCACACGTACACCAGGAAGATGTTCATGTGTGGCAGGATGACCTTGCAACCGTGTATTCAGCATACGGAATGTAGCCAACTCTTTCACCTCAAAGTAACCACTGCGCGCCAGTGTTGAATACCAAACCGGAGAAATGTGTCCATTCGATAGAAAGAACAGGTCCTCTCCTACTCCATCCATATTAAATTTCGGATTGTGCTTGAGCGCATGAAAATAGAGCGCCACAAAAAAGTCAGTGCATCCAAGAGAACCTCCGGGGTGACCGCTTTGGCAAGCATGCACCATGCGCACGATGTCTCTTCTGATTTGTGATGCTAACTTCTTCAGTTGGTTTAGGTCTGGAGTAGGCATGAGAAAATTTTGGGGCGAATATCCAAGTTTTCTCACGAAAGAAAAATTCAAAGATGAAAATTCGTGCTTTTCACTATTTGTGATCGAGCCCTACTACCTCTATCTCCGTTCTGCGATTGATTTCGCGCCCGCCTTGTTCATCATCATTTGAAACGATCGGTCGTTCCGAGCCGTATCCTTTCGCAGAAACCCGTGCTTTATCAATGCCATTCGAAATCAGGAAATCGACAACTGAATTCGCACGCTTCAGCGACAGATCTTTGTTAGATGCTGCATTGCCAGTATTATCGGTGTGGCCGTTGATCTGAACTTTCAGATTAGGATTCTGAAGCAGCAACTCTTCCACTTTCTTCACTTCTGAAACAGACTGATCTTTCAGATTGAATTTTCCCACGTCAAAGAAAATATTGCGCAATACCACTTTGGAACCAATCTCCGTTTTCACCATGATGATGTGCGTGTCAATCTCCTGGTATTCGGCAAACTTGGGCAAACTAAAGTTGATAGAGTTGAAAAGATAACCCTTGCTTTCTGTTGTCACACCATAGTTTCCACCGTGTGGAATAATCAACTCGAAGTCTGCACTGGTTTGATCGACATACAATTTTGAAAGTACTTTTCCGGTTTCGTTATCCACTAACGACACTGTAGCTGTAAGAGGCGTGGCAGTATTTTCATCGATCACCTTTCCTCTCAATACCGTGTAAACTTTTTGTTCTTTTACTTTCAATACCGAAGGGTCAATGAAGTTTTGGTTCTTCACTTCCTTCTTCTTCTCAGCCACAACTACTGGAGGTGGTGGCGGTGGCTTTGGTTTGTACTTTGGCTCCAGGAACTTGATGGAGTAAATATCAATGCCACCCAGGCCTCCTTCTTTCACCGTAGAATAATACCCCGTCTTCTTATCATGGGCCATGGTGAAGAAGCCATCGTATTCCCACAGGTTAATCGGGTAACCAATATTTTCTGGTTTGGTCCATTTTCCACCGTGCAGTTCGCTTACGAAAATATCGCTGTTACCCATGCCCGGGTGACCATCGGAAGAGAAGTACAACGTAACTCCGTCAAAGTGAATGAAGGGTGAATCTTCGTTGCCGGGAGTATTGATTCTGTTTCCCAGGTTCACGGCTTTGCCCCACTCGCCATGGCTGTCCAGTTCACTTACGTAGATGTCCAGTTCACCAAAACCTCCATCGCGGTTGCTGGCGAAATACAACCGCTTACCATCGGGCGACACGCTGGCGCAGGTCTCCCAGAATTGTGACGTGTTGATGTTTCTATTCAGCGGCTTGGGTTCTGTCCAATCGCTTCCTTCAAACTTAGATGCATAAATATCTCCGCCACCCAATTCCGAATAGAGGAACAATGTCTTGCCATCCGGTGAAAGAGAAGCTGCAGCATCGTTGAATTTCGTGTTGATGTTCTTGCTGATCTTTTTAGGAGCGCCCCAGTGGCCGCCTTCTTTTCGTGTTACATAGACATCTTCAAAGCTCTCGGTAGCATTTGGGCTGTCAGGATCATCCGGACGATTGGAAGTAAAGATCAACATGTTTCCATCGGCTGAAAGAATCGGAGAATGTTCGGTGAAGCGTGTATTTACTACGGGGCCAAGATCTTCAATCACCACATTTAATTCATGCTGAGCCAGTGAATCGGCAATCAAACACTGTGCGATCTTCTCATCGGCAATAGACGCTACCTTGGGATTGCTTTTCCGAAAAGCCTCAAAGTGTTCAATCGCTTTCTTTATGTCGTTGGTATTTTGAAACGCAATGCCCAGGTAGTAATCAATCTTTGGATTGACCGCAGGATTAAGACGATATGCTTTGTCAATGAAAGTTGCTGCCTTGGACTTGGTATCTGAATACAAATACGCCAGGCCAAGTTTAAAATTCAGTGCCGCATCATCAGGGTTCACTGCCAGCGCCTGCGTAAAAACTTTCACCGCAGCACTATAGTTTTTCTTCGAATAAAGACGATCGCCCGTAGTGATGAGCTCCTTCAATGATTGAGAAAACCCACTCGTAACAACCGCAAGCACTAAGACAAGGACAGCAATATTTCTCTTCATAGAAAGCAATTCAAAAACAAGTTACAAAAGCAAATCAGATGTAATTCTCCGAAATGCTTCTGAATATTACATCCCTTACAATCGTGCTACCTTTTTCTTTTCGCTGCCTTCTTCGCTGCTTTTTTGACGGGCTTCTTCGCTGCCTTCTTAGGTGCTGGCTTCTTTGCTACACTTTTCTTCACAGTCTTTTTCGTTGCTTTCTTAGCAGCTTTGGCCGGAGCGCTCTTAGCAGCAGGGGCCTGAGATCCACCCAAAATTTGCTGCGCATGATTTTTTGTATCCACCTTATCGATCACTTCGCTGATCACTCCGTTTTCATCTATGATAAACGTAACGCGGGCAGTGCCCATGTACTTCCTGCCATACATCGACTTCTCCACCCATGTACCATATTTTGCATGAACCGACTTATCCGTATCGGCTAACAAACGAAATGGAAGATTTTCTTTCTGTATAAACTTGCGGTGCAGTTTCTCATCATCTGAGCTGATGCCAAACACTTCGTAGCCTTGCTTTTGCAAAGCCGAATAGTTATCGCGCAAGCTGCATGCCTCTGCAGTGCAACCGGGAGTCATGTCTTTCGGATAAAAATAGAGAACTACTTTTTTGCCTTTCAATGAGGAAAGGGTAACTACGTTGCCATCCTGATCTTTCACCGAAAAATCAGGAGCCTTTGAGCCTGCTTGTAATGCCATGGGTGTTGAGGATTTTAAGATTTAAGATTTAAGATTTGAGATTGAAGATTTTATAAGATTCTTTGTTTATAGATCCGTTCGTTTCCTTCGCGATCAGTTACCTTCAAAACAAATTCACCTACCAAAGGTTTTCGATAATCCAACTTCTCTGATTGCAGGATGCCTGTTTTATAATCATACTTCATCAACAGCCACTCTCCGTTGATGGTTGCCTCAAAACTGCCGATCCCCGAAAGGGTATCTGAAATCCTGAATCGCGCTGTCGATCGCGTGCAATAAATCCGGTTGATAGAAGGTGGCAAGGAGTCTTTCAGCAACACAAATTCACCCAACTCGGGAGCTGTAAACTTGATGGCACCGTTCGTCCATTCGCCCCCAAGGTATTTGTATGACCGGCCCTCCTGGTGATAGGCTGACGTTTTGCGAAGTGACGCCTGCCCCTCTCGCTTTAGCGTTATCTCTATGCTTTCGTGCAAGGGTATCTGCGGGTTGCCTATGGTGTAAACCTCCCGGTTGCCAATGATTTTCTTGTCCGTTTGAAAAAACAGCGTGTCATATAACGACTCTACGGGGAAATGAATGTTCGCCCACTCGCTATAAAACGTGTATTCAATCCCTGAAGGCACGCGGTCTTTAAAGTTCAATTGCAGCATTCCATTGCATGTCTGGATGGAGTCGGGCAGGTTTTTCTGCAAGTCTATCAGAAACACCTGGCTGCCCACCTCTTCATAATCAGGTTGAAAAATCGCGCTGGCTCCGTTCTCAAAAAGAGTTACAGGGCCGTGGCAGGCACGCACTTTCAGTTGCATCACGTTTTCAAAGATATCCCACTCCATGGGCTTACTCATGGCAGAGACTGAATTGACTTTATAGGGTCTTGGTCCGGGAATGATCTGAAAACGAATCTGGCTTTCGTTGCCGTAGGTATCTTTCAATTTGACTACCACCTTCACCGCCTTGGCTTTCACGTCTATTTCGCCCTCGTGTAGCGACTCGTCATAATAATGCCGGTCGCTTCCATCGTCAACGTGAAGCTTATTGAAGCGAAGGCCGCGACTTTTCAACGTCTGAAAATTCATCAACGTTAAAATCCTGCGTGTTTCATCCAAATCAATCTTATCGATGCGTTGCACAAATACTCGCACGCTATCAACCCACATTTCTATTTCGTTGATGCCACACCTGAATTGTGAAAAGTCCAGCCGATCAAACGCGAGTAATTCAATGCCGATCTTGCCAATCGCATTTACCGGCTGTGGCACGGTGTACACATTTCCTCTCCGCGACAAATAATATTCTTTGCGACCAAACTGGCCGTTGATGCGTGCATGTGGCTCCAATGTTTTGAAAGCAATCTTCTGCGCTACCGGTGCCATGTTGTCTTTGATCTCGTCAAAACCGAAGACGAGTGGATTCAACGCGTAGTTTGCTGAATCACGCAATTCAAAGTGAAGATGTGGGCCCTGCGAGCCGCCTGTGTTTCCCGACAAGGCAATCGTATCTCCTTTAGTAACCGGAAACTGGTCTTTCGAAAACTTCAAATCCAGATCGAATGATTGGCGCTTATAATGTTCATTCAAAACATGCGCCCCGAGTTTGCCATAGAATTTATCGAGGTGACCATATACCGATACGTTGCCATCGGGGTGCGTAACAAAAACGGCCTGTCCATATCCATACGTTCCTACAATCACCCGCGACACATATCCTTTCTGAGTGGCGCGCACGGGCATGCCGGTTTGATTGTTGGTGCGAATGTCGATGCCCGCATGAAAGTGCGTGTTGCGCAGTTCGCCCATGGTGCCCGCCAGCCAATTCGGCTGCCCGGGGTTGATCGGGAAGATATACCGCTCCGGATCTAACGGTGTATGAATCGTTTTTTCGAGACCATCAAATTGTGCGAACGCACGTGTCCCCAAAAACTGAAGAATCAGAAAACCAAAAAGTAGTTTATGAAATCGCGATACCAAAGCCTTCTCTCCTGCCCTCACTTGCTTATTTCACTTCAAATTCTAATAATTTTTCATTTTCGATGTAACCGGTCAACTTGTTGCCAACTACTACGGGACCTACTCCTTTCGGGGTGCCTGTAAAAATCAAATCGCCTGTGCGCAGCGTAAAGAATTTAGACAAGTAAGAGATGATGTAGCCAAAGCTAAAGAGCATCAGGCTTGTGTTGCCTTGCTGCTTCACCGCGCCATCCACTTCTAACTTGAAATTAATATTGCTGAGATCTTTGAACTCTGACACAGGAATAAACTTATCAGAGATAGGTGCCGAACTGTTGAAGCCTTTGGCGATATCCCACGGCAAGCCTTTGTCTTTTGCTTTCTGTTGCAAATCGCGCGCAGTGAAATCGACACCCAGGCCGATGGCATCAAAATATTTGTGGGCGAATTGCTCTTCGATGTTTTTGCCTTCTTTGCAGATGCGCAACACCAGCTCTATTTCATGATGAATGTCTTTGGAGAAATCAGGATAGTAGAAGGGTGATCCGTTTTTCAGGATGGCCGTGTCTGGCTTGGTGAAGATCACCGGTTCATCCGGACGCTCGTTGTTTAGCTCTTTAATGTGCTCGGCATAATTCCGACCTATAGCGAAGATTCTCATTGTAGTAGTAGATAAAACACAAAGTTATTCGAGTTATTCAAATTATCTGAATTCTTTGCAGATTCTTATGTGATCGGAGAATTTGAAGATTTGGGGATTTGAAGATTTGAAGATTGGGTGATGGAAATTTATTTAGAGTGTCGATCTTTAATTTAACCGCAAAGGCGCGAAGGTTAATGCAAAGTGTTACTCTCTTTGTGCTCCTTAGTGTCCTTAGTGCCTTCGTGGTTCAAACTTATTCCAAGAACTATTTAACCACAGGGTGCACAGAGGCCACAGAGAATGCACAGAGGAGTTGCCTCTGAATAATTTTAACCGCAGAGTCGCGGAGGAACGCAGAGGTTAATGCAAGTATTCCTCACCTTCTTAAAACTCTTTGCGCTCTTTGCGTGTTTGCGGTTTAAAACTATTCCGAGAACTATTCAACCACAGGGCACACAGAGGGCCACGGAGAATGCACAGAGGAATAACCGCCCTGATATCAGAACCTGATCAGCTGATATGCTTTTGATTCTTTTAGCTTGTTCATAATCTCCAGCACCTTATTCTCGTCTCGTCTGCTTCCGTATTTCAGATCCTTCGAAGTTGGATTTTCAAACACAGACTTTCCTTTCCCGCACGATAGGATTTTGAAAGTCATCGGCTTGATTTTAACCACCTCTTTCACACTTCTTTCAACATCAGTTCCTTCTTCAACAATTTCTTTGGCCACCAGTTGCTTGAAAGTGAGCGTCAGTTTGCCATTGCTTATGGAATATGTTCCCGTGAAATACGAGTCTTCATTGAGACAGTAAGAAATCAACGCAAATTCACGCTCATTATTAAATATCAGATCCGACCCACAACAGTCGCAGTATGCTTCCACCTCACAGGTCGCTTGATTGAGCGTAGCCGAAATAAGAAATGCCTGCCCTTTGAGATTTTGTCCCAATGCGGCTAGCTGAAATAAACCTAACACAAGTGTCAACGTAATCGCTCTCATCATTACAATATTTTAACCAACGAAGGCAAGGATAAGATTTTTGTTGTCAACCGCCTCACCAAATAGCTTCACCAGTTCATCAAACCCTTCCGCCAGGTGTCTTTTGTTGAATGCCTGATCAGCGGATTCATTGTTATGCCACACACGTGGATACACTTCATGTCTGTTGAACTCTTCCGGATCATATGTGTGTAACAATTGCTCTTTATCGATGTGATACAGGAAATCGGAAATAGCCATTACCTTTTCAAGCTTCAAATATCCTATTGGCTCCTGCTCCGAAAATGAAAGGCCATCCGATCCATTAAGCGCATCAACATCTTCTTTTGAACCGAGAAAATCGTTTGGGTAAAAGATTTCATTAATCAAGGAGTGATCGACAGCTGAGACGACTTTATTCAGTAAAAATATCAGCCCTTGAAAATTCTGTTCAAAGACAGCTCTACCCTCCGCAAGGTCTGGTTTGAAACGCACCGGATCCTGGCAGAGCTGTTCAAATGTATTCTTGTTTATACGGTATAAGGTTGCACTTTGCCCCATTGTATTTCAAGGTTCTTTATCTGTAGCCTTCGTCAATCGATTAGTAATCCACTTTATTCAGCTTAACAAACATACGAAGCATTCCTTTGTGAACCTTAGTGTCCTTTGTGGTTTTGTGGTTCAACTATTCCGAGAACGATTTAACCGCAAGGTTAATGCAAAGTATTCCTCCGCTCTTTTCTGGGTTTCATTTCTCTGTGTTCCCTCCGTGAACTCCGTGTCCTCCTGTGGTTTAAAAACTGCATAGTAAAAAACTCTTTGCGTCCCTTTGCGTCTTTGCGGTTTGACAAACTGCACGATCTAACCACAGGGCTCACAGAGGACCACAGAGAATGTACAGAGGCTTACGCGCGAGAATGGAATTAACCGCAGGGCCGCGGAGGAACTCCAAAACTCAAATTCAATTCAAAATTATCTAACCAACCCTACACGTCTTCAACCCAATGCATTTTTAATTGCCTGCCCTGATTGAGAACCGAGAATGATGAACTCTCGTCTCATGTTGTCTCGGGTCTTGATGTAAACTTTCCCATCATGAGGATAATATCCCATCCCCCATTTTTTTTGTTTGTCATAAGTCGTTTCGATGATATCGGATCTATTCATTCTGAAGTTTGAGCTATCGAGCTTTAAGAAGTCGCTCGACCGTAAATCTGTATCCTTGATCCGATCTATATATTTCATGCTTATGTAGGAGTAAGGGTTTTGAAGATCTCCATCAATTGCCAACGGCAGTGAGTTCACCAGTGGATCATGAGATTCAACACCAATTAAACCGTGAACCTTAATCCCAATTAAATCATTGTCAGTGATCAGAATTAAGAAGGTCCTGTTTAATATTAACCAGTAGTATTCCATCGCCACAAAATGGTTATCAGGTCTAAATTCAAATTCACTAATCTTCATAATACATTTAATAATTGTAGGTTAATATTCTCAACCTGACTTCAGGTTCTGTTCTGCTTTGATAATTACTTCTTCCTGCCCACAAACCGTATCACCGAACCTTTGCCGTTGTGATACAATCCTTCGTTCAGCTCGATTTCTTTTTCTTCCAATTCGATCACTTCATAGTTGGAGAAGTCGGCTTTCAGTTCTTCGATGGAAAACAAACTTGCGAGGTCCCGGGTGCCGCCTACTTTTTCGTTCTTCGCGATGTAATCAAGATGCTTTTTGCTGAAGGCTTCAAAAATAACGATTCCATTCTTTCGCACGAACGTATCGAGCGTCTTATGATATTTAGACTTGACCTCAGCAGGGAAGTGTGCGTAGATAAGAGCCAGCGCATCAAATTGTCCGGGCTGATATTGCAATGGCTGCAACTCTCCTACCTGGTAGTCGATGGTGACGTGATGCTTTGCTGCAAGGCGCATCGCTTTCTTTCTTCCCTCAACACTGATATCAAATGCCGACACGTGCCAGCCCTGCGTGGCTGCGAACACTGCATTGCGTCCCTCTCCTTCTGCAGCGAACAAGATTGCTCCCGGACTCATCTTCGTCAGCTGCTCCTTCAGATATTCGTTTGGCAATTCTCCATACGCAAATTCCTCTTTGCTGTAGCGGTCATTCCATCTGTTTACCCATTCGTTATTCATCGTTGTTACTGTTTTAGTTTCCCTATTATTTCTTTTCAGCTGACGTGATGAATCTTCCCAACACCGAATCTACAAACGGCACTCCCACAAACACCACCCATGGCACCAACGACAGCGTGAGCAACAAAGTTCGTTGATACAAGGGCAACACCGACAAGGGTTCGCCAAAAAGATAAAGAAACAAGGTGATGGAAGGATAGATGGCAAGCCAGATTTTTAAAGATGCCCATAATTTCATTTTCGTTTTCATACAGAATACTTTTTAATTGATTTATGAGTACAAAAGTATCGGTGAACATCCGGCACACGATAGGACAAAAATGAAGTTGAATGGTATCTATCTCAAATTATTCCGAGTATGACTTAACCGCAAAGGCGCAGAGGAACGCAGAGGTTAAATACAAAAGTAAATTCTTTGTGCTCCTTGGTGTCCTTAGTGTCTTCGTGGTTCAAGCTAGCCGAACGATTTAACCGCAGAGTCGCGGAGGAACGCAGAGGTGAAATGCAAAAGTAAATTCTTTGTGCTCCTTCGTGTCCTTAGTGCCTTCGTGGTTCAGACTAAGCCGAGAACAATTTAAAATTCTTTGCGCCTCTTTGCGCTCTTTGCGGTTTAAAAAGCCTCCGAAAAATACAAATCTGCTTCGGCCTTTCTTCTGCGCACGAGGCCGGGCTGTCTCTTGCCATTTGAATGTACCCACTTCATAAACTCATCGCGGATGGTTGGGTCTTGCGGATTGCGGTTTACTTTCAGTCGCAGCGTACTTTGCTTGAGAGCTCCTTCGCCCAGGTTGTAGGCGAACGAGATCAGCGCACCAAATTGGTTGGCCGACAGGTCATCGCGCAACAGTGGATCAATACCCTTCGACTTCTGTGTGACTTCATACCGCAGGAAATCTTCTGCCTGCATTTCTGTAATAGGCGGATCGGTGAGCGCCACACGCTTTCCATTTTCATAGTACGGTGGATATTGAATGGTACCATAGCCGATGGTAAAAATATCCGGGCGGTCGGCTTCGCCATGGTACGGGTGCAACACCAGGCCTTCAAAGCTTTTGATGAGCCTGATGCAATTGTCGTTTATCGTAATCATCGCTTTTTATTTAGTGAAGATGAACAGACTACTTGCCAGACCAAAGCCAATCAATCCGCCTGCTAATTTACTCTTCCATTTTTGTTTATTACTCTTTTCTATTTGTGTTGCCGCCACTTGCACGGACTGCGTAGCATCGTTCAGGTTGCTTTTGGTGTGAAGCAGTTCTTGCTGCATCGCTTCTACCTTGTCGTTCACAATTTGCACGTGAAGGGTCGCACTGTCGCGAAGCTGCGCATACGATTCTTTCAGCGCAGCATATTGTGCCGACTTGCTTTCGAAAAGGGACTTGCTTACCAGGTTTGAAGAGTCGCTCATCGCCACCAGCTGATAAAAGCGTGCATGCAGATTTGTGTATGCTGAATCCAATGCACGATAAGAAGGTTTGTTCAGCAGCAGTACTGAGTCGCAGGTGAAGGTGATGATGTCTCCTGCGCGGGCATAGTAGCGTTTGATCGCGCGATTATCTGTGAATCTTCTTTTGTTTTGGCTGTATGCCGAAGGAGAATAACAGAAGAAGGATAGAATCGTGATACAACTTATCGTTGATAGATTCATGACATGTTGGTATGTTTTCATTGTAATCGTTTTTTCTATTGGTTTACTAAACAGCTTTTCATTTAACTTATAAAATATAATGTAGTGCCGATGTTCTCTTTTGCGCTCGCAGAGGTTGATGCTTTTGTTGAGAGTGGTGCGCTTATGCTATGGCAGGGTTTAGTGCCGATGCGCGACAGCTCATTTTGTGTTCATGGATAGTGCCTGCTCGCGCATTCGAAGAGCACACAACGCTGCGCGTTGTGTGCAGCACTTTGGTTCGCAGCCGCAGGCTGCGAACCTCTATGCCGCGCGCGCACTCACTTGCAACCCCCGCCAACCTTCGTCCCGCGCGGACGGCACGCACCCCTACAAGCGCACTGCAAGGGTGCTCTCCATCACACAGACACTCTAACACAGAACACCTGCATCAATTCCCCTCCTCCATCTCTCCCACCGGCAGCAAGGGCAAATGCGCTGACGTTGCCATACGCTCTTTCAACTCACGCACGCTTGCATTCACTCGCGCCAACGTGTTTAATAACTTCGCTTCCTTGTGCATCGCGACTGCCTCATTACTTTTCGTTATGCTATCAAGCGCCTGCAAATACCTTCCAAAATCATCATTCCGTTTTTCCAGATCTTGATTGAGTTGAAGCGTGCGGTCAAGATGTTGATGGGCTTCTTCAAGACTAGCTCTCGCGACTGTGAGGTTTGCGATTGCCTCCTTCAGATCTTTGTCTTTGCCAACGAACGCTCCGAGTGCCAATCCCAAAAGGAAGGCGACTGCTATTGTCAAAAGTATTTTGTTATTCATAGTCATGCATTTTGTTTCAACGACTCTATAGGCTTCAGGCTGCTGCGTAGGTTCGCTACTTTGCCGAGTACTTCAAACCAGAAGGGAGCTCCCAGGCAGATGGCCATCACGGTGATGAAAAGTCCACCTACTTTTTTCATCCAGTACCAAAGCGGCATTTTATTTTTAGTCGTCACTGTCTGCACATCGGGCCAACCCATCGGCAGCTGCGTGTTTATGTTGTGCGGCACGGCATCGGTGGCGTATGCGATCATCTGCGTGTGAGTCGCATCATGCAAGGTGTCTATCGCGTTCACGTTTTTATTTTCAATAGCATGATCGGATGCTGCGGCCAGCGCTTCACTTTGCTGCGGGTGACTATATAAATACGAAGCCAGTTGCAGCGAGTCTATATTCAGCGCCAGCGTAATAGCCATCGCGAATAGAAACGTGAAATACATTGTGCTGCGCTTATAGGCATCGGTGAGGTGCCGCATGGAGCGGTGAAACCAATGTTCTACCTGCTGCCCGAAGTGCGTGAGCACGAAATTATCTGCCCGCTCATTTTCACGAGGTGTATCCGCAACAAAGGTGACGAGCACTTTCTTCGCAGACTCCGAAAAAGCACTCTTACCAACAGCTTCTCTCAGCTGCGCAGCATCCCACACCGCCACCGCAGGATTCTCCGCCTGCAGGTGCAACACAACAGCGCTCGCAAAATCTTTCGCATGCAGGTAAGCCGGCAACTTCTTGCCGTTCGCAAATCCCGAAGCTGCGTCCTTCAAAATATCAGATGCTGCGTTGCCACATACCTGCCGCACCCAGCCGACCAGCAGTCGCGCACGCCATTGAATGACAGTAGCGAAAAGTTCGAGGCACGAGTTATTGACAATCGCCAACAGGAAATACAAAAAGATCATGCCCGCGATGAGATCTAGGATGGGGACTATCATGGGTTTATTATTTAAGATTTTTGATTTTAGATTTTAGATTTGAGACTCGGTTGCCGGTCGCCAGTTTCAGGTTAAGGGATCTTTTACTTATTACTTTTCATTTTCACGTCTCACTTTTCACTTCTCACTTTTACATTTTACCTTTCTACTTTACACTTTTAACTTCTCAAATTTCACTTTTAACTTCTCCCTTCCCCCCTTCCAACCCTCGTCAGTACGCGATGATAATAGCCTGTGCGGTTGTCTGCTATCAGCACCAGGGTCTCGATGATTCCTTAGTTGGCGAGGAGTAGCTCGAGTTT
>CAZNCO010000007.1:0-23313 GCA_964571345.1 uncultured Ohtaekwangia sp. | reverse complement strand
TCACAATCTGGCTTGATTCCACCATTCCAAACATGATATAAAATACCAGGAACAAGAGACCAGCATGCCTTTCGTAAAATTTCCCTACTAAAATGCGGTTAACGATTTTCAGGAGAGGTAGCATATGGTGTTGTGCTGAGCAATCATCTCTGAAGTAAGAGCAAGAGAGGTTGTTTCAGGAGATTGGTGTGAGGTGAAAATGAAACTGCATCCACGTTGGCGAAACTCCTGAATGCAATCGAGTAAAATTTGAACAGTGACTGCATCAAGGGTAACGAAAGGTTCATCAAGTAAAATCAATTTTGTTTTTCCAATGAAAGCAAGCACCAAAGACAGTTTTTTCACCATGCCGCTGGAGTAAGTTCCTGTAGGGTTTTTGAAATAACCTGAAATGCCAAAGCGGGCAATTAAATCATCAGAATCCTTTTTATCTGCTGCCCGCACAGAATTGTAAAAGTGAATCAAGTCATTTCCCGTCAGGAATTCGGGATAGAGTGGCTCTGCTTCGGCATAACATACTAGCCTCTTATAAGCCACCGGATTTCTCTTCAAAGCTATTCCGCCAAGTTTTATTTCGCCTTCAAATGGAATCTGCCCGCCCACTATTTTGAGAAAAGTAGATTTGCCGGAGCCATTCGTGCCCTTCAGCCAATGAATACCATCGTTTAGAAGAAATTTATCAATTTGTAAAACAGTGCGTTGATTGTATTTCTTTTGGATCTTTGTTATTTCCAGCATTATTGTTCGTAAGGCTAATCCTTTTTAATTTCTAACTAATTCAATTTTAATATTACCCAATTTCATTTGCCAGGGAAATTTTGTTGTGAAAATGATGGCTTGCTCATGTTTTTTATCTTGCACAGGGCTATCTGCGTTATTCAATGCAGAATATTTTTTCGAATCCAAGGTATAATCATTCTTTGGCTTCCTTATTTTCACAAGCCAGGAATACTTTTGGCCTGAACGAAACATGAATTGATTTCGTTTAATAAATTTACAGTGGGATATAAAAAAATAAATATGAATTTGCTGTTAATAGAAGACGAACTAAGCGTATCCAATTTTATTCGTAAGGGCTTTGAGAGCGAAGGTTACCTGATTGATGCTGCCTATGATGGCGATATGGGTAAGAATTTATTTCACAAGAAGAATTATGACCTGGTTATTCTGGATGTAAACCTTCCTGGTGTGAATGGCTTTTTATTATGCAAGGAGTTTAAAGCAGAAAAGCCACATCTACCGATTATTTTATTAACGGCCTTGGATGGCCTTGATGACAAGGTAAGTGGTTTTGAATCTGGCGCTGACGACTACCTTGTGAAGCCTTTTGAGTTCAAGGAATTGCTGATGCGCGTGAAAGCCCTTAGCAGACGTTCGAGCTCCTCTGGGTTAACAGAAAAGAAGATCGTAATTTCGGATCTAGAGATGGAGACAAAAGGAAAAGTGGTGATGCGTGCCGGAAAAAGAATCGATTTGACAGCTCGCGAATTTGCTTTGCTTGAATATCTTTTGGTGAATAAGGGCAGGGTTGTTAGCCGCGTTGATATTGCTGAGAAAGTTTGGGATCTGGATTTTGATACGTCCACTAATGTGATTGATGTTTATATTAATTATCTTCGTAAAAAGATAGACAAGGGATTTAACACCAAGTTACTTCATACGGTTGTTGGTATGGGGTACACTATTCGCGAAGAATAAAGAATGCTCATACGGCACAAATTAGTACTTCTTATCATTATTTTATCCGGGCTGCTTCTAAGCCTTTTTTCAGTTTACATTTATGTAGCATCGGCAACTTCGCGCAAAAATATTTTTACTGACCGTATTAAAAATAAGGCCCTTGCTACCCGCGAAATTTATGAACTTCATGATAAGGTCGCGGAGAAAATAATTACTTCTTTACCGGAACAATCCGAGTATGTTTTTGATGAAAACGATCATCTCATTTTTGCAATCAACGATTTTCACGATTATCAATTCAGCCCGGCTTTTTTTAAGACTATAGCTTCCAAACGGGAATATACTTTTAATTATAAGGCTAATGAAAAGGAATACTACAAGGAAGGGTATGCATTTTCATTTGGGCAAGGGAATAAAAAAAGAACAATCGTAATCACAGCGTATGATAAGATCGAGCTTGATCATCTGAAAAACTTGAGCAATCTTCTCATCGTGGGAAATTTATTTTTTCTCATTGCCGTAGGAGTTGCTGCCTTCATGTTTTCCAATAGGGCTTTCAGGCCCATTAACGATCTGGTGAGCCAGGCTGAGGAAGTGGAGGGCCATGATTTAAATTTTAGGCTATCTTATAAAAACCCAAACGATGAGATAGGGGTGGTCGCATCTTCTTTCAACCAGGTGTTGGATCGCATCCAGACTTTGGTGGAGTCTCAAAAGTCTTTCATATCCTATGCGTCACACGAATTGAGAACCCCTTTGGCAGCTATTAATGGAATTCTGGAGACATCACTAAATTATGACAAGGATAAGGAGGCGATGTCGGAGAGTTTAAAAGCAGCCCATAAAGAAATTCATAAAGCAACAATATTGGTGAACGGCCTTCTGCAATTAGCAAAAATTGAATCGGCCAAAGAGCGGGAAGGGAAAGTGAGAATCAATATTATTGACTTGCTTCTGGACGTAATTAGTTTTTACAAATTGAAAAACCCGGCTCAGGAGTTTGCTTTTGATATGCCTGATTCTTCGCTCGGAAATTATATTGAAGTGGAGGGACATCCTCATTTTTTGCGGACTGCTTTTATCAACGTGATTGACAATGCCTCAAAATATTCGGCCCATCAAAAAATCGATATCAAGCTGAGCAACGAAAATCAAAAATTAAAAATCAGCTTTATTGACAAGGGGATGGGAATTGGAACTGAAAATGATAAACAGCTTTTTGATGTTTTTTACCGCGGCAAGAATGCTATGAGCATTGACGGTTTTGGTCTTGGCCTTTCTCTCACTCAAAAAATCATCGCGCTTCATGGTGGCGAAATAAGGCTTATGCGAAATGAAACATCTGGAATGACCGCTAAATAATTTTACCGGCAGTTGTTAGCACAGCCTTCTAGTATTAATGGGTTCTAACGTACCTCTAATTTCCTTTTAATAATTTATTCTTTGTATTGTGCGTTGTTTTACGACCTCATGGTGATGTAATCATATCCGGGGAAGTAAAGTAACGCGAGTAGAAAGGAGTTCCCGGTTAAAGTTGTAACGGACAATCTGCGTAATAAGTGACGTAAAAATCCTATTTGTTGATTGCGTTTGTCATGGATTTTAATCCATTTAAAAACTAACTCGAAATTCCCTTACGAGCATATTTGGTTATGACAAAAATGGTACGTTATATTTCTATGATAAGGAAAAACATAAAATGGGTTGTGTTGACTGTGGTTTGCGCAATGTCAATCGAGACCTTTGCTCAGTCAACAGATTCTCTTAACAATCTTGATCTTAAAACAGCACTTGCTATTACGAGACAAAATTATCCCGCGATTCGATTGAAACTTGCGGAGAAAGAAGCAGCCCGATATGAGACGAAAGCTATTCAGACCAATTATTTACCAAACTTCGTTGTTCAGGGTCAAATATTAAATGGAACATCTAACCAGGTTCGAGGCCCTTTTTTCCCTAACGAAGGTATGGCCATTCCTGTATCAGGCGGTATTAAACCCAACGGATATACAGCTACTTCAACGTGGACTAGTTTTGCTACGGGGTTTATTAATTGGAAGTTATTCAATTTTGGAAAATTTAAGACGGCTGTAGATGCTGCCAAGGCAGGAGAGAAAGCGGCTGATGCCGACTATTCGAACGAACTTTTTCAACAAGAAATTAAAGTAGGAGATGCTTATTTGTTATCGCTTATGGCTAATGATATGGTGCGAAGTCAGCAAGCAAATCTTGACAGAGTTAAAGCATTGCAATCCGTTACCATAGCCTATACGAGGTCGGGTCTAAAGCCAGGAGTTGATAGCTCTCTCGTGAATGCCGAATATTCGAAAGCTATACTATTATTTTTGGAAGCCCAGCGTATAGCTAGCGAGCAAGAAGTCTACCTGAAAGAATCCATGGGGCTTAAATCAGATGTTTCTTTTGAATTGGACACTCTAATATACACGGCCCGACAGCCACAGCCCTTCGAGGCGGTTAGTGACTATTCGAAAAATCCGCGATTAAATTATTTCAAAAGTGTGGTGGATCTGAATGAAGCCAAGATCAAGTCTATCAGAAGACGTGAATATCCTTCGATTTCTTTGATTGGAGCAACATATGCCCGTGGCTCCGGCATTCAGGATGCGCTTGATCCGAATGGAAATTTTATTTATGACAAATCGTTTAGTGGCGGTGTTGCTTTCAGACCATATGTTGATTGGATGTTTGGGGTCAGTACTATATGGAATATCACAAGTCTCTTCCGAACCGGAAGTGAAGCCAAAGCGCAACGTCAGGTGTACATCATGGCGAAGGAGCGCTACAATGAAGAAACATTAAGAGTAGAAAGTGAAGTTGAGCGGGCACGTCTTCGATATGCAGCCGCACTTGAAGCTGCTCGTCAGGCGCCAATACAATTAGCAGCAGCGCAGGATGCTTATAAACAAGCACAAGCGCGATACGATGCCGGACTCAGTACTATTCTGGAATTAACTCAGACATTCGCTTTACTCAACCGCGCTGAAGTAGACTCGGGCATTGCGCGTGGGAATGTTTGGCGTGCAGTAATTGCCTATGCGGCTGCTACAGGTAATTTGGATCTATTCACAGGTAATTTAAACTAAAAGAGATGATTTCCGCAGCGCTTAGAAACCCTATCACGGTCATCGTAATTATTTTGGGAATTGTCATCTTTTCAATTCTTGCACTATTATCTATACCTGTTGACATTTTTCCTAAACTGAACCTTCCCACAATATATATCGCGCAACCCTATGGTGGAATGGCGCCCAATCAAATGGAGGGTTTCATCGCCACTCGTTATCAGAACCAATTGCTGTATGTAACTGGAATTAAAGACATTGAAGTAAAAAACGTACAAGGCTTGTGTTTGGTTAAGTGCACGTTCTATGAGAACGTGAACATGGCTCAGGTTTCCGGGGAGGTTGCAAATCAAGTTAACAGGGTAATGAGTTATATGCCTCCTGGCACCGTGCCGCCAACGGTGGTCCGTTTTGACGCCTCGAGTTTACCGGTAGGTCAGTTGGTATTTAGTTCGAAGCAAGCCGGGCTGAACGAAATGCAGGATCTTGCGTCAACGCTTATACGACCAATGTTTTCCCAAATACCCGGAGCATCGGCTCCACCTCCTTTTGGTGGAAATGAGAGGACGATTGTAGTGAAGGTAAATCCGGAGTTGATGGCTGGCTACCAATTAACGCCTCATGATATTGTAAAGGCCGTTGTAGATAATAATCAAATCAGCCCGGCAGGAAATGTCCGAATCGGCAATCTAACCGTAATGACTCCCAACAACACAGTTGTTAAGAATCCTGAAGATTTTCTAAATATTCCACTTCTTCTTAATTCTGGTCCTACTATCTTTTTGCGAGATGTGGCTACCGTAGAGGACGCGGCAGATGTTACAGTAGGATATGCCTTAGTTAATGGAAAGCGCTCCGTCTATATTCCTGTTACCAAAACAGCTGATGCATCAACAATGAATGTTGTTAATGCACTGAAGGCGAAATTGCCAGAGATGCGGGCATTGCTGCCTGACTATGTTGATCTGCAATATGAGTTTGATCAGTCTGTATATGTTGTACAGGCGGTAAAAAGCTTGGCTACCGAAGGAGTTTTGGGGGCACTACTGACGGGGTTGATGATATTTCTTTTTTTGAAAGATATCAGAGGATCAGCCATTGTCGTCTTAAATATTCCCATTGCAATATTGGCGGCCGTTTTAATGCTCAGCTTAACAGGACAGACTATCAATATCATGACGTTGAGCGGACTTGCTCTGGCCGTTGGTATGTTGGTTGACGAAGCAACCGTATCGATTGAAAATATCCATCAACATTTGGAAATGGGTAAATCAAAGGCAAGAGCTATCATTGATGCCTCACAGGAAATCTCTTTTGCGAAGCTCCTTATCCTCGTCTGTATACTCTCGGTTTTTGCCCCTGCCTTTTTAATGAACGGAGTTCCGAAAGGGATGTTTCTTCCGCTCTCGTTGGCGGTAGGATTTTCTATGATTGCGTCATTTTTACAGTCGCAGACTTTTGTCCCTGTAATGGCTAATTGGTGGATGAAACATCACCCTCACAAAAAACATAACATCGAAATTTTGCCAGACTTATCTTCGGATTTGGAGCCAGCCTACGAATCCTATGAGCGTAAACACGAAGATAAAATTGATGGATTTGAACGATTTAAATTACGATATCTAAGTTTATTAGATAAAATATTAGCTAACAAAAGTAGGTCTGTTATTATTTACCTGACTGGCTGTTTTTCAATTATTATTGTCGGGTTTGCGCTGATTGGAAAAGACATTATGCCGAAGATTGAGCATTCACGTCAATTTCAAGTTAGAATCATTGGACCGGAAGGGCTTCGTATAGAGCGGACAGAGGAAGCCACGCAGGCGGCTATTAAGATTATTGAGGAGGTAGTAGGCAAGGAAAACGTAGAAATTACATCCGCATTTGTTGGCATGACTCCCTCAAGCTATGGTACTAATACTCTTTATGTATTCAATAGTGGACCTCATGAATCTGTTTTACAGGTAAATCTCAGTGAAGAATTCGTAGTACAGTCACTGGATAAATTGAAAGACCAGATTCGCGAGAAGATAAAAAAGGAGTTACCTGCGATGAATATTTCCTTTGAGCCTATTGAACTTACAGACAAAATAATGAGCCAGGGAGCCAATACTCCTGTCGAGATTATTGTTGCATCTAAGAACCTGGAGGAAGCTCGTGCTCATGCGAACAAAATTGTTGAAAAATTGAAGCATATCTCGTACTTACGGGATATCCGCATAAATCAGCCCCTATCATACCCTGCGGCTTCGATCAAGATAGATCGAGAAAAGGCGGCTCAGTTTTCGCTCACAGCAAATGAAATTTCTAAATCTCTTGTGGCAGCCACATCTAGCAGTCGATTTACTGCAAAGAATTTGTGGCTTGACACAAAGAATGGTTTTGCCTACCAAGTTCAAGTGCAAGTGCCGGAATACGAAATGGCATCACAACAGGATATCGAGAATATTCCATTAGTTAAGGGAAAAATGAGGCCTACGCTCGGAGATGTAGCAGACATCACCTCTAGTAAGTTGCCTGCCCAATATGATCGGATCGGGCCGCGAAGAATTGTGACGGTCTCTGCTAATTTGTTTAAAATGGACCTTGGTACTGCAACAGTTGAAGTAAATAAGGCAATTAATGAAGTGGGCGATCCTCCTAAAGGAACTGTTATTGAACTTCGGGGATTGGCAAAGCTGTTGGAGGACACGCTTAGCAGTCTGCAGTCAGGTCTCTTGTTGTCGATTGTTGTAATTTTTCTTTTGCTGTCAGCGAATTACCAGTCCTTTAAAGTGTCGTTTGTCGTGTTGGTTACAGTACCGGCAGTATTGGCAGGTTCGCTTTTATTGCTACTAGCTACCGGGGGCACTCTCAATTTACAATCTTACATGGGTATCATTATGTCAGTTGGGGTATCGGTAGCTAATGCTGTGTTGTTGGTGACAAATGCAGAGCATTTGAGGATAAAGTTTGGTGATGCAAACAAGGCAGCTCGTGTTTCTGGAGCGGTTCGCTTAAGACCCATTTTGATGACATCCATTGCAATGGTTGCAGGGATGATCCCGATGGCTAGTGGCTTGAGTGAAAGTGGGGAGCAAGCTTCACCTCTGGGTCGGGCCGTTATCGGTGGTCTAATTGCATCTACATTTGCTGCGTTGTTGATCTTGCCCGTTGTTTTCTCGATGGTGCAAGGCAAGGCTAGCCTTGAGTCAGTGTCACTTGATCCCGAAGATCCTAATAGTAAATATTTTGATGCAAATCGATAGCCGATGATCTCAGCAGCACTTCGTAAACCGATATCGGTAATTGTTGTCATCTTGGGGGTGGTAATATTTTCTTTGCTGGCATTGTTTAAAATCCCGGTTGATATTTTTCCGCGTCTTAATTTACCTACCATTTATATCGCTCAACCTTACGGTGGTATGGCGCCCAGTCAAATGGAAGGTTTTATCGCTACCAGATATCAAAATCAGCTTTTGTACGTGACCGGTATAAAAGACATCGAGGTGAAGAATGTTCAAGGTCTTTGCCTCGTGAAGTGTACGTTTTATGAGAACGTTAACATGGCCCAGGTTTCGGGCGAAGTAGCGAATCAGGTGAGCCGTGTGATGAGTTATATGCCTCCTGGTACTGTGCCACCTACCGTTGTTCGATTCGATGCTTCAAGTCTGCCTGTTGGTCAATTGGTTTTTAGCAGCAAAGAAGCAAGCCTGAATGAAATGCAAGACCTTGCCTCAACGCGTATTCGTCCCATGTTTTCTCAAATACCGGGTGCATCTGCGCCACCCCCATTCGGTGGCAATGAAAGAACTATCGTTGTTAAGGTAAATCCCGAGTTGATGGCCGGCTATCAACTTACTCCTGATGACATTGTAAAGGCAGTTGTGGATAATGACCAGATCAGTCCAGCGGGAAATGTTCGCATCAAAGATTTCACGGTGATGACACC
The DNA here is from genome assembly GCA_964571345.1 of uncultured Ohtaekwangia sp. Taxonomy (GTDB): domain Bacteria; phylum Bacteroidota; class Bacteroidia; order Cytophagales; family Cyclobacteriaceae; genus ELB16-189. The sequence goes on along the minus strand of CAZNCO010000007.1, from coordinate 14,619 downwards.
TAATAACACGGTAGTTGATAGAGCTGAAGATTTCATGAATATTCCATTGCGAAAAGGTGCTGGGCCAACTGTTTTTCTTCGTGACGTAGCCACCGTAGAGGACGCTGCAGACGTGACGGTTGGCTATGCTTTGGTGAATGGAAAGCGTTCAGTTTATATCCCCGTAACAAAAACCGCGGATGCCTCAACGATGGATGTTGTCAATTCGCTCAAAAAGAAATTGCCAGAGATGCAGTCTTTATTGCCCGATTACATCGATTTGCGTTATGAATTTGATCAATCGGTCTATGTCGTTGAAGCGGTAAAGAGTCTGGCAACGGAAGGAATTTTAGGAGCATTGCTGACTGGATTAATGGTTTTTTTGTTCTTAAGGGATCTTCGGAGTTCACTGGTAGTGATTTGCACAATTCCTATTTCCATTATGGCAGCAATCATGCTTCTAAATCTGTTTGGACAAACCATTAATATAATGACGCTGTCTGGCTTGGCGCTGGCTATTGGAATTTTAGTGGATCAAGCTACGGTTGCTATAGAAAATATACATCAGCATTTAGAAATGGGGAAGTCGAAGCAAAAAGCAATTCTTGACGCTTCAAGGGAAGTATCATTCCCTCTCCTGTTAATTACGTTATGTATTCTGGCAGTTTTTGCTCCCGCTTTTTTGATGACAGGCGTTCCGAAAGGAATGTTCTTGCCACTCTCGCTAACAGTGGGTTTTTCGATGATCGCTTCTTATATTCTGTCGCAGACTTTTGTGCCAGTGGTTGCAAATTGGTGGTTACAAAATTCATCCAATGCTCACGTTCATAAATCTGATTCATCAGCAGTTCAACCAAATGGTTTTGAGAAATTCAAACTGAGATATACGCTCTTTTTGGAGCGAATGATGAAAGTTAAGCGCACGTCTGTTGCGATTTATTTAGCGCTTTGCTTCATTATAATAGTTGCTTCGTTCTTCATCATTGGCAAAGATTTGATGCCTAAAATTGAACGATCTCATCAATTTCAAGTTCGGTTAATTGGAGAGGAAGGTCTACGCATAGAGAGAACGGAGGATGCTGTTATTAGTGCAATTAAGGTTATCGAAAATATCGTTGGCAAGGAAAATCTCTCAATCACCTCGGCATTCGTGGGCATGACCCCTTCCAGTTACGGCACGAATACGCTTTATGTTTTCAATAGCGGACCTCAGGAGGCTATTCTCCAAGTTAACCTTTCTGATAACTTCGAGGTAACCTCTCTCGATGAATTGAAAGATCGGATTCGAAATGAGGTAAAGAAAAATTTGAGTGGAGTATCTCTTTCTTTTGAGCCGATTGAACTAACGGACAAGATTATGAGTCAAGGCGCCAACACGCCTATTGAAGTCTTGATTGGTTCAAAGAGCCTTGAGGATGCGCATCATTTCGCCAAAAGAGTAGAAAAGGAATTAATGAAAGTCGATTTTTTACGAGACGTACGCATTAATCAACCGCTAAATTATCCGTCACTCTTAATAGAAATTGACCGCGAAAAAGCGGCACAGTTTGGTTTAACTGCGATGGATGTTTCCAAGTCCCTTGTTGCAGCGACATCCAGCAGTCGTTTTACTGCTAAGAATTTATGGCTTGATATTGATAAAGGATTTGCTTATCAAGTACAAGTGCAGGTGCCTGAATTCGAGATGGCTTCTTTGAGGGATATTGAAAACATACCTCTGGTGAAAGGACAACTAAGGCCCACCCTTGGGGATATTGCTGCCATAACTCCTGCCAACATCCCCGCCCAATATGACCGTATTGGTCCACGAAGAATTGTTACAGTGTCGGCAAATGTATTTCGAAAAGATTTAGGTAGTGCTGCTGATGTTGTGCGGAAAGCTATTCAGAATGCAGGTGAGCAACCAAAAGGAATGGTCGTTGAAGTGCGTGGTTTGGTCCGTCTGTTGGAAGAGACTCTCAGTAGTTTGCAGTCGGGCCTCTTACTGGCGATTATTGTAATTTTCTTGTTACTCTCGGCCAATTATCAATCTTTTAAAGTTTCATTTATTGTGCTAGTTACTGTTCCTGCAGTACTTGCCGGCTCGATGGTTTTGTTGCTGTTGACGGGCGGTACGCTCAATTTGCAATCCTATATGGGTATCATCATGTCTGTGGGGGTTTCTATTACCAACGCGGTCTTGTTGGTCACACATGCCGAGAAAGTTCGACTGGATGTGAACAATGCCCAGTCAGCCGCTTTAGCGGCAGGCGCGGCACGTTTACGGCCTATATTAATGACATCAATTGCCATGGTAGTGGGTATGCTACCGATGGCTAGTGGTCTTAGCGAAAGTGGAGAGCAAGCAGCACCACTTGGCCGTGCTGTTATCGGGGGATTGGTGGCTTCCACTTTCGCTGCTCTTCTTATCCTACCTGTAGTGTTTTCGCTTGTACAAGCAAAAACCACTACAAAATCAGTTTCTCTGGATCCAAATGATCGCAAGAGCGAATTCTTTGACCTTAATGATTTCCAATCTAACCCGGTATAAATAAATTTATATGTTACTAAGAATGAAAACACAATTTTATTTCCTGCAAATAACGCTATCACTGCTAGCTGCAGTCGTCCTTTTTTCTTGTGGGGAAAAGAAAGAAGGTGATGAGAAGAAGAATGATAATGAAGTTGTATTGGACGCAATTTCACTAAAGAAAGAAAAGTTATCTTCTGAATTAAGACTACCAGGCGAATTGGAAGGTTACTATGAGACAGGTATCATGGCAAAGGTGGATGGCTATATAAAGACGATGAAAGTCGATATCGGTGATCATGTCTCCGAAGGCCAACTTATTGCAGAATTAGAAGCGCCAGAGTTAGTGAGCCAGTTGACTTCCGCTTATGCAGAATATCAATCTAAAGAGGCTATGTTTCTCAACACCAAAGGAAAGTATAACCGTTTGAAACTAACTAACAAAACCCCTGGCGCGGTCTCACCTTACGACATGGATTTTGCAAAGACTTCGTTCGTTTCGGACAGCCTTGGATTTCTCGCAGCTAAATCAAAATATGAAGCAGTAAAGCAATTGGTCGCTTATCTGAATATAACTGCTCCATTTGATGGAATTATTACAGAACGCGCCCTTGCTCCCGGTGCATTTGTTGGTCCCAAGGATAAAAATGCAGTGCCTTTGTATAAACTTAAGAAGGAATCAAAGCTACGTTTGCATATTGCAGTGCCTGAGAAGTATTTGGCAGAAGTTCACACAGGTGATTTAGTAAAATTTCAGGTCAAGAGTTATCCTGATGAAACTTTTCAAGGTAAGATCACCAGGCTTTCAAAAAATTTGAATATTCAGACTCGCTCTGAAATTGTTGAGATAGAAATTTCAAATCCTGGTAATAAACTTCTTCCAGGCATGTATGCAATTGCCACGATTCCTATTTCACGGCCGGGATTGTCGTACGTGGTACCTTCTTCTGCCGTGGTTACAAACATGGAGAAGCAGTTTATCATTCGTGTAAAAAATAATGTCGAAGCGGAGCATGTGGTGGTGGAAAAAGGAGAGGAGAAAGATGGAAAAGTTGAAATTTTTGGCGAGTTAAAGGAGGGTGACGTGATTTTAAGGATTGCGTCTGATGAAATTCGCAACAAAGACAAAATAAAGGTTTCTCTTTTCAAAGATAGTGTAGCGATTGGGTTGACGAAGTAGACATCTAGCTTTGGTTCTGCGTTAAGTTTTGTTTTAGGGCATGATCCAAATATCTTCGTGGCAAAATTAAAGACGCTTGAAATTTATTTTATTCGTAATATTTGTTGTTCATTATTCACTTCCAGCCCAGACCACAGACTCGTTACATACGCGGCAAGTCTCGAAAGTAACAAAAGATAAAATTACTCTTTCGTTATACGAACGCGTCATCTCGGATGCGAAAGGAAATATTCGCTATGATGAAAATATCGTTTCAAATCTAAAAGTTAATTCCTGGCTAAGGGCGGAAGCCGGTTTTCGCGTTGGACACCGATCGCAGCGATTTGATTCTTACTACCATTACAAACGAAATCTTTCTGGAATATAATTCGTTTTTTTGTTCGGCTATCAAACGACATCAATAAATCTTCTCCAATGTACGCGAGGAGTTATTATATCGCAGTGGCTGAAGCGAGAAAACCGATATCAAAGTCCTTGTCATTTCTTGCTGCCTGGGGGCATGTGCTAGCAACGCAACGAGATAATTCATCAGATGGCATACCCGCTTTAAGTGGAACGAGCACAAATTACAACGCCTACAAAATTGGCTTTAGGTATACCTTTCGTGCAAAAGGTTTTATTGAAACCACCTGCGGCAACTATGATGTCTTTAATCCATATCAGCCTAATAATTCGTTTCTGCAAACACATTTTGAATATAACCTATCTTCGCGAACCGCACTGACTTCTAATTTCCGTTATCAATTTGATTATAGTCTTTACAAGCCCTTGAGTTATTTTTTAATCGCAGGTGTAAGGCTTCGTTTTTAAGAAAAAGTTAAAACAGTGGCGAAATTGTTGACGTGCATAGTTGTGCTTGGCCAGCATAATCTGCTATTAAACTCATCTATTAACGAATATTTATCGGAGTGTTAATTCAATAATGCTTTGTTAACATTTCGGTAACATTATAAGGCTATTTTGCGCGAAAATTTAAAATTCCGGTAATTATTTCATCATGCGTTGTCATAATCTGCTTTCATTAAGGGGTGTTCTAATTTTAGCACTGTTCTTCTTTTCAATAGAAGGCATGTCGCAATTTCCAAAAAAGCTCCAAAACGGATTGAGATATTATCTCGATAAAAGCGATAGTAGCCGGTTCATTCAATTGAGTATGGTGGCCCAGTTTTGGGCACGCAACACTGATAACAATCCTTACACTACAGTTCAGGGGACACCAGAGAGCAACACCACTGACATGAGCGTAAGGCGGATTCGTTTCGTGCTTAGTGGATCTTTAACAGATCGAGTAAATTTCTTCGTACAATTTGGACAGAATAACTTGAATTATTTATCTGCTCGTAAGGCAGGAAGTTTTTTTCATGATATCACGGCAGATTATGCAATCATCAAAAAGAAATTCTCTCTCGGTGCAGGATTGAATGGATGGAATGGCCCGAGCCGTTTTTCAAACACATCAGTTGGAAGCATTTTGGTGTTGGACCCACCCAATTACCAAGAGGTAACAAATGATACATACGATCAGTTTGTAAGACGGCTTGGAGTGTATGCAAAAGGTAAACTAGGAAAACTGGATTATCGTGTAACGGTGGGCAAACCGTTTGTTATTCAAACCACATCTGGATCTGGCACGGAAGCAATCAACGTAAACTCAGCGTTTTCAACCCTGCCCCCGAATTTGGTTTATCAGGGTTACTTCATGTATCAGTTTTTGGATCAGGAAAGTAATTTTGGTCCAGGCACAACAGGTAGTTATTTAGGAAAGAAAAAAGTATTCAATATCGGAGCTGGATTTTATTCTCAGAAAAACGCCATGTTTCGTTACGGAAGTCAGGCTGCAAAAGATACCATTAAGCAAGACATGAAACTGTTTGCTGTTGATGTATTTTACGATGCACCACTGAATAAGGAGAAGGGCACAGCCATCAGTTTGTATGCGTGCTATTCAAATTATAATTATGGAACAAATTTTATAAAAGTCACTGGACCTGATAATCCTGCGAGCGGCTCCTCGAAGTCTGCCGTTCCAGGTGCAACCGCGTTTGATAAGTCAAATTTTGGAAATGCTTTTCCCTACATAGGAACTGGAAATGTTGGATACATTCAATCCGCCTACAAATTCAAGAATAATTTATTGGGCGATCAGGGTACGTTGCAGCCTTATATTGACATGCAGTATGCAAATTATGATCGCCTTAAGGACCCTATGTTTGTATTTGATGTTGGTGTAAACTGGCTGATCTATGGAAATAATTCGAAGATCACACTGAACTATCAAAGTCGCCCGTACTTTGCACCTGACAGCAGCGGAGCGCTCGTACAGAATTCACGCCTTGGCGAGTGGGTGATTCAATACCACGTTTCTTTCTAATCAGAAATTTATTTTTTGAGTTGAAGGGACTGTTCTTCTAGAATTAACTTAAACCAGAATGTAAACTTATCTGGATTCAATTTTACTTCTACCCTCAAATCTTCTACTGAAATGAATTTCCAATCTTCTACTTCATTTGGATTAACGTTTGGTTTTCCATCGAAAGTGCCCGTATAAACGTGATCATATTCGTGTTCAATCAAGTTATTATCGAGCGGGGTGCGATAAATAAATTTGTAGGCAAACTCAGTGTTTACGGCAATGCCTAATTCTTGATTAAGTTTTCTTTGAATTGCGTTTTGCAATGTCTCGTCAGGAAGAGGATGACTGCAGCATGCATTGGTCCACAATCCACCACTGTGATATTTTGTTTTCGCTCTTTTCTGAAGAAACATTTCTCCTTTGCTATTGTATAGCAGAACCGAAAAAGCGCGGTGCAATTTTCCAGAATGGTGCGCCTCCATCTTCTCAAGTGTGCCAATCTCATTATCTTCTTCATCTACTAAAATCACATGCTCCATCTCAGATCAGGTTGAATTGATGTTTAAAAAATGAATATGCGAGAATTGAAAACTTCTTTCGATTATGGATTCGAATTCGATTTTGCATAACGTAATGACACGGAGTTTTTTTGATTTTCTCAAATAGTGCCAGGTAATAAAGATACGCTACATAAACTCCTAATCGGGCAGACTTTGGCAATTTCTTAATCCCCAGGAAGCCGGCATGAAAATCTGCAGCAATATCTGCTTCTATTTTTTTCTTGGAAGTGTCGTCAAAGTTTCTAAGGTCAACGCCTGGAAAATATGTCCTACCCATTTCAACAAAATCAGCTTTAAGGTCACGAAGAAAATTTATTTTCTGGAATGCTGACCCTAAGCGCATGGCCGAGGGTTTTAATTGTTCATAAAGCGTTTTGTTGTTATTACAGAAAATGCGCAGGCACATGAGCCCTACAACCTGCGCACTTCCCAAAATATATTCTTCTATTCCCTGATGGTCATATTGAGAATGAGTTAAATCCAATTCCATACTTTTCAAAAACTGATCATACAGTTCGGGCTCAATGCCGTATTGATGAACGGTTGCTTGAAAGCTGTTTAAAATAGGATTGAAGCTTATTTTTTCTGCGATAGCCCGATGCGTTTCTTCTTTAAATCGTTGAAGCAAATCCGCCTTGTCAAAATCATGGAAGGTGTCCACAATTTCATCAGCAAACCGAACAAATCCATAAAGCGAATAAACAGGATCTCTTAATTCTTTGTCAAAACAACGGATACCAAGTGAAAATGACGTACTGTACATGCGCGTGGTAAGACGACTGCACCGAATGGATAGTGTATCAAATAATTCCTTACTCATGAATAAAGCACGTTTTCTCGGTTGATAAATTTAAAATCCTGCAGGCAGTTTTCAAAGGGGACCTAGCCTATTCTATTGGCAAGCTCTTTTGCAACTACTTGGCCGCTAATGATCGCGGGCGGAACACCTGGCCCTGGCACTGTTAGCTGACCAGTATAAAACAGGTTTGGAACGTTTTTGTTTAAGATTGAGGGTTTCAAATTGGCAGTTTGATTAAGGGTATTCGCCAAACCGTACGCATTGCCTTTGAAAGAATTGTAATCGGAGGTAAAGTTTGAATGGGCGTAGCTCTTCTTATAAATTATGTTTTCCTTAATGGTCTGGCCGGTAAGATGCTCTATTCTTGAAACGATTAAATCGAAATATTTCTCGCGGGTTGAATTATCATCTTTTAGATCAGGTGCTACCGGCATTAGGATAAAAATGTTTTCGCAATCCGGGGGTGCTACTGAGGGGTCAGTGATTGAAGGAACGCAAACATAAAACAACGGATCTGTTGGCCATTGAGGATGGTCATAAATTTCTTTAGCATGAAGCGAAAAGTCGCGATCGAAAAATAAGTTGTGATGTAAAAGATTCTTCAATCGTTTATTAATACCCAAATAAAAAATCAAAGAAGAAGGAGCCAATGTGCGCGAATGCCAATAACGGGAAGTATAGTTTCTTTTTTCTTCTGGCAAGAGATGTTGATCTACATGATGATAATCGGCTGCGGCAACGACTGCATCGAATGCTCGTTGTGCACCACCCGTGATGACGCCTGAGATTTTATCATCCTGAAATGCAAACTTTTCTACTGGTGAATGGTATTCAAATTTTACCCCTTGCTTTTCGGCCACTGTTACCATCGCTTTCACAATCTCGTGCATTCCTCCCATGGGATACCACGTGCCAAGTGCCATATCTGCATAGTTCATTAACGTGTATAGGGCAGGAGTTTTATCTGCGGCAGCTCCAAGAAATAGTACCGGAAATTCGAGAAGTTGAATGAGTCTTGGGTCTTTGAAATATTTCCTAACATACGATGCTACCGAATCGAATACATGTAATTTGAAAATGCCGCGTATTAATTGTAGATCAAACAACTCAGCGATTGAGAGTCCGGGCTTATATACTAAGTTGTTGATGCCGGTATCGTACTTGTATTTTCCCTCGGCAATGAATTTTCGTAAGTGGATACTGCTCCCTTTTTCAATTTTTTCAAAGAATAATTCCAAGTCCTCCATTTTTGAGGGGATATCCCAGGTATCATCTTTTGAAAAAAAAACCCGATAGGAGGGATCTAGCCTTTTTAGCTGGTAAAAATCTCCCGCTGACGAATCAAAGCGGTTATAAAATTTTTCAAATACATCTGGCATCCAATACCAACTTGGCCCCATGTCGAACAGAAAGCCCTGCTCTTTTAAGATACGTGCCCGGCCGCCTGGTAATGAATTTTTTTCAAGTACGGTAACGTCATAACCGAGTTGAGCCAAAGATGCTGCTGCCGATAGGCCCGAAAACCCGGCCCCTATTACACATACTTTTTTCATTGAGGTGGTAAAATGAGAAAAATAGTCAAGCCTTATGAATAACCGGCTAACTTTTTCTGGATTTCTTTTCGCGCATGAAATATCCTATTCTTAACCGTACCTATGGGAATGGATAAGTGTTTGGCTATTTCTTCATATTTGTAACCTGTTGTGTACATCTTGAATGGGATAAGCAACTCTTCTTTGATGTGATTCACATTTCTCCAAACCTCTTTAAATTCCATTGATTCCGCAGGGCGGTTAAAAGTGTGTTCATCTTCAACATTTAAATAGTAGAGATCTTTTGTTGAGTCAAAACTTGTTTTCGCCTTTTGATTCTTCCGGTAGTTGTTAATAAAAGTGTTTCGCATTATTGTGAAAAGCCAGCCTTTCAGGTTGGTGTCTTCACGAAACTTTGAGCGATATGTGAGCGCCTTAAGAATTGTATCCTGCACCAAATCCAGAGACTCTTCACGATCTCGTGTGAACCTGCGCGTAAAAACCCTTAATTCTGGGCGCATCTGCGCCAGCTTCATATCAAATTCGGCTGCATTCATATTGTTTAATTAAATTGTTTAAAAGTTAAACAAAAGTACGAATAAAGGAATTCAATCCTAGCAAATGTTTAATTAAATTTAAAAAAGATTAAACAAAATTATTTTAATAAATCCTTCAAAATCAGCGCTTTATCAAAGAGAGTAACGTTGGAGGGAGGATCTACTTGCGTTTTGGCGAAAGCGTAGCCGGATAAGAATATTTTGGTAGTCGCAAAATCTTCGGCCATTTTATTCACATAATTTTGAATGGCGTAGGAAGATGGTTGTGAAGTGAACGAACTGATGATTATGTTTGGATGGTGTTCCTCACACACAGACTTAAGACTTGCGTATGGAACGGTCTGTCCCAAATAATAAACATAAACTCCTTCTTTCTTGCAGATAAAAAAATAGAACAGAAGAGCTATTTCATGCAATTCATTTTCCGGTAAAAATAGAACAGCCTTTTTTGAATCGCGCGAAGGCATGGGTAGGTTGTCGATGGCGACAATTAATTTTTGACGAATCAGATTGGAGATGAAATGTTCTTGTGCGGGCGTGATTTTATTGGTTAACCACAAAACCCCGATTTTTTCAAGAAATGGATAAACAATCTCAAGCATGGTGCGCTCAAGCCCTAACTTCAATACCAGATTCCCTAATATTTTGTTGAAACCTTCTTCATCCAGATCAATCATGCTGACAATTAATTGCTCGATAAAGATTTCGGTATCGTCTTTTGTCTGACTTAACTCGGCCACTTGACGATTTATCTCCGGCACACTAAGGTTTGCGATTTTCGAGATTTTTACGCCATGATTGTTCAAAACTGATACGTTGATGATCTTTTTGAGATCCTCATCGGAATAAAAACGGATATTGGTTTTTGTGCGCTGCGGATGTATTAACTGATGACGTTTCTCCCAGATCCGAATCGTATGGGCTCGGATTCCAGAGAGTCTTTCCAGTTCTTTGATTGAATATTTGCCCATGGTTCAAATTAAAACTTAACTTACAACAAGCCAAAAGTAAAATTGTTTAACAAGTCTTTTGATTGCAATGGAAAGTGAGGATTTAAGTGTGGGGTTGGCCTGGTTTGCAGCTAAGGGATGGACGCCATTTCCATTTCAGACGGAGGCCTGGCAGGCATTTCTGGAAGGGAAAAGTGGGATGGTAAATGCCCCTACCGGCAGCGGAAAAACCTATTCCTTGTTGGTTCCAATCATTCTGGAAGGGCTTTCAAAAAAGGAAGAAGGAATTCAAGCGATCTGGATTACCCCAATTCGTGCCCTAGGGAAGGAGATTGAGTTTTCGGCTCACGAGGCGGTGGCTGGCTTGAAAAGCAAATGGAAAATAGGCGTACGCACTGGTGATACAACTGTTCGCGAAAAGCAAAAGCAAAAAGAACGACCGCCTCAATTTCTAATCACTACGCCTGAAAGCCTGCATCAATTGATGGCTCAAAAGAATTATCAGGAATATTTTAAAAACCTGAAATCTATAGTTGTTGATGAGTGGCATGAATTGATGGGTTCAAAGCGTGGGGTCATGATGGAGCTGGCGCTTTCCCGGTTAAAAGGAATTGCATCCGGACTTCGTGTGTGGGGAATCTCTGCCACAATCGGCAATATGAATGAGTCAATACATGTATTGCTAGGGTCTTATTATGCGAAGAAGAAATTTAAAATCATTCGATCAGATATTGAGAAAAGAGTAGAAATCATTTCCATCCTGCCGGATGAAGTAGAACGACTGCCGTGGGCGGGATATCATGGAATTCGATTGTTAGAGAAAGTAGTGCCGATTATTAAAGCGGGGAGAAGTACTTTGATTTTTACCAATACGCGTTCCTTTGCTGAAATCTGGTATCAAAAACTTTTAGATGTTGCGCCTGGGCTTTCCGGGCAGTTGGCGATGCACCATGGCTCTATCAGTGCAGAACTTTGTCTTTGTGTAGAAGATCAGTTACACGAAGGAAAATTGAAGGCAGTTGTGTGTACTTTCAGTTTAGATTTGGGTGTTGACTTTCGCCCGGTAGAAACGATCATTCAGGTGGGAAGCCCAAAAGGTTTGGCGCGTTTTCTTCAGCGTGCAGGAAGAAGCGGGCACCAACCCGGAGCAGTGAGTCGAATCTATTTCCTTCCCACTCATTCCATGGAGTTAACAGAAGCAGCCGCTTTGCGTGAAGGTGTGCGACAGAAAATTGTTGAAGACAGATTGCCATACATTCGGTCCTTTGATGTGCTTATTCAGTATTTGGTAACACTTGCGGTTCGGATGGATTTTATCCGGAGGAAATTTTGCAGGAAGTGCGGGACACTTTTAGTTTTTCTTCCATCACAGAAGAAGAGTGGTTATGGGTTCTCAACTTTATCACCACGGGTGGTGCTTCATTAACTGCCTATAATGAATACAGAAAAGTTGTTGTAGAAAACGGTTTGTATAAAGTGGTCAATCCTCGAATTGCGTATCGTCATCGCCTTTCCATAGGCTCGATCATGAGCGATAACTCCTTACATGTAAAATATCTTTCTGGAAAATATCTCGGCTCCATCGAGGAATATTTTATTTCGAGTTTAAATACGGGCGATACATTTTGGTTTGCCGGCAAAAGTTTGGAGCTGGTGCGTGTGAAAGATATGGATGCCATCGTTCGTCCCTCAAAGAAAAAATCCGGCCGTGTGCCCAGTTGGCAAGGTGGACGAATGCCTTTGTCTTCGCAGATGAGTGCGATGGTTCGCTTGAAAATAGACGAAGCATCTAAGGAGCACGAGAGAGACGAAGAGATGCTTTTCCTTCGCCCGCTGATGCAACTACAAAAAGAGTATTCACACCTTCCTTCCGAAAAAGAATTCCTGGTTGAATATTTCCACACAGATGAAGGCTATCATGTAATCATGTATCCTTTTGAGGGAAGATTTGTGCACGAGGGCATGGCAGCGCTTGTTGCTTATCGTATCTCCAAAATCAAACCCATTACGTTCTCGATCGCCATGAATGATTATGGATTTGAATTGCTGTCCGACCAGGAGATTCCCATTTATGAAGCGCTGGAAACCGATGTGTTGGGCGAACATGACCTGGTGAAAGATATCCAGGCCAGTATGAATGCTACAGAGATGGCTCGCAGAAAATTTCGTGACATCGCCACTATATCAGGGTTGGTGTTCAAAGGCTTTCCGGGTAAACCGATTAAAGAGAAACACCTCCAGTCATCTTCACAACTTTTTTTTAATGTCTTTCACGAGTACGATTCCACTAATTTGTTACTGCTTCAGGCATATGAAGAGGTGATGGATTTTCAATTGGAAGAAGTGAGGCTAAAACGAGCGCTGCACAGAATTGCGCATCAGAAAATTATTGTAAAAGAGCCACAGCAACCTACGCCATTTGCGTTTCCAATAATGGTTGACAGGCTCAGCCGTGAGAAATTGACTTCTGAAAAGCTGGAAGACCGTATTAAGAAGATGATGGTGAAGTACGAGGAAAAGTAGTTTGTTAAAAGTAGAAGGTTTAGAACAAAGGCTAATCATTTGATCAGCCAGCTGGTTACCCTAAACTTTCTGCTTTGCTAAAAAATACTTCTGAAAAGTAAGAATAAGCTTCCACCCATCAACATCACCACGGGCAATGTGAGGAACCAGGCGATCAGAATATTTCTCACAGTATCAGGCTGAAGGTTTTTCACACCTTTGCTAGCCACCATGCTTCCGGCAATACCAGAAGAGAGAACGTGCGTAGTACTCACTGGCCATCCGAAATTTGAAGACAGGCCAATTGTAATCGATGCAACCATCTCTGCACTAGCGCCCTGAGCATAAGTAAGATGTTCTTTACCAATTTTTTCGCCTATGGTTTTCACAATTCGTTTCCATCCAATCATGGTTCCCAATCCTAAGGAAAGAGAAATCAAGACGATCACCCACTTTGGTGAGTAGTCGGTAATCTTCCTTACTTTCTTTAATTCTTTTTTCAGTGCATCTTTTTCTGCATGACTCAAGCGTAATTCATCGAGTTTCAAAAGAGAATTCACGTAGCGATCCATCAACATTACATCTTTACGCAACTCAAATTTCTTATCCTTGGGCAACGCATCTACACTTACGATATTGCCAAAAGATGCTTGCATGGTTGAATTCATTTCAAGTGAACTTGCAAGCTTTTTCTTGTCTGATGCTGACAGGGTAGTGGAATCAACAGTGTTTAGCGCAATCTCGATTTTCTTTAAGGGATCGGAAAGTTGCGATGGATCAAAACTACTGTCTAAAGCAAAATAAGCTGGTACAATTCCGATCAGGATTAACATTACAAGACCAACACCTTTTTGCCCGTCATTAGATCCGTGGAAGAAGCTTACCAATGTGCAAGTAAGAAATAGGATAGCACGCACGGCCATTGGAGGCGGCTGGTTTTTCTTAGGCTCTTTGAAGAGCATTTCACCCATTTCAGTTTTACGTGTCGTCACTCGGATGAGGTACATAAGAATGATAGTAACCGAAAACCCAAACATGGGAGATACCAAGAGTGATAGACCTATCTCCTGAGCTTTCCCCCAGTTTACAGCTTCACCTATGGCTTCTGGCAGCAACGAGTACGCTAAACCTACACCAAGGATCGATCCGATTAGAGTATGTGAACTTGAACAGGGGATGCCAAAATACCAGGTAAGGAGATTCCAGAAGATGGCGGTTCCCAACAGTGCCATCACCATCGCCAGGCTATGGGCTACGTTTTGGTCAACCAGTGTTTCAACGGGCAATAGATTTACAATACCCATAGCTACAGAAATACCACCAAACAATACCCCTAGAAAATTCCAAACTCCCGACCAGGTTACTGCTACCCAAGGTTTTAGGGTATGGGTATAAATGACAGTTGCTACCGCGTTGGCAGTATCGTGAAACCCATTCACGAACTCAAAACCACAAGCAGCGATCAAACAAAGGATGAGAAGGACGGAGTAACCTAGATCTAAGTCAAACATAAAATATAGAATATGGCGGCAAAATTAAGTTCCTAATGTTACGCCAATGTTACCATTTTTAACTCTAGGTTTTTTTGACCGGTTATCTTTTGTGAATACTTTGTGAATCATTTTAAAAACGGATGGTATTTATAGCGGCAGGAGAAAAATTGGAATTATTGCCCGAAAAATGCATTTGGGTTCAAAA
>CAZNCO010000006.1:0-24937 GCA_964571345.1 uncultured Ohtaekwangia sp. | reverse complement strand
GATGTACAGAGTGTCATTTTTAAAAAAGAATGTGATAGGCCGGACTTCATGCGGTAGAGAATATTCAAATGTTTTTGAGACTTGATCTTCTGAAACATAGTGCTTATATCCGCCAGCCCCAAAACTATTTTTATCTATTACAATTAAATAATAGACACTATCAATTCCGGCATTATTTGTCATTAATTCTTTTTCAAAATCAATTGTAGAGAAAGGCTTGCCTTCAAAATATCCATTTGAAATCCAATGTCCGCTAAGTCGTTCTTTTTCTTTGCAGGTAACGCAAATCAAAATGAAGATCGATAGAATTCCGGTGTTTAGTTTTTTCATTGAAATTTTAGAACCCAATCTTCTTCCTTCCATTCCATTTTCTTTCAACTGCTTTTTCATCCAGCAGGTTTTCGATGGCATCGTAGAGTTGAGTGAGCTGATCATTATGCGCTCCCAGTTTTTCTTTAATCTCTTGGATGTGAGATTTGAGATCATCTTTCACTAGCAGCAATTTTCTCAGCTCAACAAAAGCTCGCATGATTTCGATATTCATTCTCACGGCCACTGACGAGCGAAGCACGCCACTAAGCATGGCCACGCCTTGTTCGGTAAAGGCAAATGGCAGGTATTTGTCGGTTCTGTTTTGTGGCAGGCTGATCATCACAGTTTGTGATGATGAACTTTTTTGAAGCGCTTTTACATGATCTCTGATTAATTCATATTCCCGCGGCTTCAATTGAAACATAAAGTCTTCAGGAAAACGCTCTAAGTTTCTCTTTACGGCCTGGTTCAGCGCGCGCGTTTCCACTTCATATAATTCTGAAAGGTCAAAGTCAAGGATCACCCTCTCCCCCCGCACTTCATAAATCCTTGCTTGAATGCTTTGGATAATTCTCATCGAATTCGATTTTTGTAATTTCTAATGTAGTGGTTCCTTTTTCAAAATCAAATTGGTGTTGGCATAACAGTCATCACAACTCATCGTCACAAAATCAATACTTGTCTTCGCCCCGCAGCATCAACAACTATAATTTCAATCTTCTGCTCAAACTCTGCATCCGTCAGTTGAATCCAGCATTCACCTGTTGAAACGGCTTGTACTGTGCGGTTGGTGGTGGTACCATCCTGCGCGGTGATGCGCACTTATGTTGATTTTATCGCAAAGTCTTTTTTGTAAATGCAATAGGAGGTTGCACCCTCGCGCTTGCGAGCCTGGTTAATCTGCGGCTTGCGCATATAGTCGGTGATGGCTGCAGTGTAGGCGTTGGGCAGGCCCAGCTTCCTGGCTTTCTTTTGGTAATAGGCTTTGCGCTCGGGATCGTTTAATATGGTGTGTGCCCAGTTGGCCACCTCGCGGAATTTGCTGCGGTTGGCACGCTGTGCTTCGCTTTGCTGCTTCGCAGGTGGAGAGTAGTTGGCTACAATGGTTTTGTTGCGCCATTTCTTAAATACAACGGTTTTGCCCAGCATGCCGCTAAGGCCGTTAACGATCGGGTTGGTTGCTACGGTTGCCATAGTTAAAGTCGTTTATTGTCCAGGTTTAAGTTCTCACAAGGCAATTTGCCTCTTGAGAGTTTTTCTGCAATAAAAGGCCGCAGTCCGCCATTTTGTGTCGGACTGAATTATTTTTTAAATAAAATACCGCAGCCTGCTATCCATTATTAGGCTGATATAATTAATTGGAATCTGACTGGATCATGAACGGTTTCTGATCGGGTGAGCACTACCTTCGGAGTGGAGCGCGAGTGCAAAACGAGTGGAGGATGAGTGGAGAAAGTGGCAGGACAGTAGAAAGGAAAACTAGCAAACCGGGTTTCGCTAAAGCCCGGTTTTAAAGATCAACCAATGTATATAAAATACCTGAAAATCTTTGCGTTTTTCTTAGCGTCTTTGCGCGAGAAATCACGGTGTCAATTTCATCGCCATAAATACCAGCCAATCTTCTACCTTCTTGGGCATTTCGTAGTAGGGCTTTGTTTTTTGAAAGCCGACTTTTTGATACAGAGCTTGCGCTTCTTTTTGGCGAAAGCTGGTGTCGAGCAGCATGGTTTCGTAGCCGATGGATCGCACTTCGGCAATCAGGTATTGCGCCATCGCAAAAGCAACTCCCTGACCTCTGAATTTCAGATCCACAAACATGCGTTTCATCTCACAATGAGTGTCGTCTAATTTGCGCAGGCCTACACATCCCGCAGGTTCGCCACCTACTGTCGCTAACAATAATCTTCCATCGGGCATGGCATATTTTCCCGGCAAGGAAGCCAGTTCTTTTTCAATTACTGCTGGATTGAAATATTCGTTCACCAGATCGATGTCTTCTTTATTTCGCTCACGCTGCCAGCTTACAAAGGCGCGCATCAGGTTGCGCACGTGGTTCAGGTCATCGCTACTGCTGGCGTGGTGGATTTGAATGGGTGAATTCATGCACTACAAATATCTGCTTTTAAAGCTTTGACGCCATTCAACCCAGTTAGGTTTTAATCTCGCAATTCATTCGCTAAATTTCCTAAAACAAATGGTATGTATTCGCGAAGAAAATTCCTGCACAAAGTTTCTGCATCGACTGCAATGTTGTCTGCGTTGCCGCTGATGAATAGTTGGGCGAATCTGAATCCGGTTCCGCAAGGTCGCGTGTTGCGCGTGGCGCTGATGGGCCTGGGAAGCTATGCCACGCGCGTGGCTAATGCGATGAAAGATTGCAAGCGTGCGAAGTTGGTGGGCGCTATCAGTGGCACACCCCAGAAATTGAAGGACTGGCAGTCGCGGTATAATATTCCGGAGAAAAATTGTTACAACTATCATACCTTCGATCAAATCAAAAACAATCCCGACATCGATGCCGTGTATGTGATCACTCCCAACGCATTGCATAAACCTTACGCCATTCGTGTGGCGGAGGCCGGCAAGCATGTGATCAGCGAAAAGCCCATGGCCCTCAATGCACAGGAAGGGCAGGAGATGGTGGACGCCTGCAAAAAAGCTAATGTGAAATTACTCGTAGGCTATCGCATGCACTTTGAACCGAAGACACTTGAGATCATCCGGCAGCGCAAAGAAGGTACGTTTGGTAAAATACTTTTCTTCGATGGCCAGAGTGGCTTCATCATCGGAGATCCCAATCAGTGGCGACTGAATAAAGAACTTGCTGGCGGAGGTTCGATGATGGACATCGGCATTTATTCTGTAAACGGCTCGCGTTATATGATTGGCGAAGATCCGGTTTGGGTGACGGCCCAGGAAACAAAAACCAATCCCACCAAATTCAAAGAAGGTATTGACGAGACCATTTTGTTTCAGATGGGATTTCCAAGTGGTGCGGTTGCTTCTTACCTCTCAACGTATTCGATGAACAACCTCGATAAATTCTTTCTCAATGGTGACAAAGGCTTTGGTGAACTGCAACCGGCAACAGGCTACGGTCCCATTCAAGGACGCACGAGTTCAGGTGATTTAAATTTTCCGCACGTTACACATCAAACCATCCAAATGGATGAGATGGCGGCCATCATCTTTGACAATAAGAAACCGGTTGTTCCGGTGGATGGTGAAGAGGGTGTGAAAGACTTGAAAATCATCGATGCGATTTACCGTGCCGTGAAGACGGGCAAGAAAGAAGATCTCGCGTTATAATTCTTATCCTTTGAATTCAAACTCTTCTCAACGCATCCGTTCAATCACCGGAGGTTCCATCGGCAATCTTGTCGAGTGGTACGATTGGTATGCCTATTCTGCTTTCGCAATTTATTTCTCCGCAGCCTTCTTCCCGAAAGGAGATCAGACCGCGCAGCTGCTGCAGACTGCAGGAATCTTTGCTTTGGGTTTTATCATGCGCCCGATAGGCGGCTGGATCTTCGGGTCGCTCAGCGACAAGCGAGGCAGAAAATATGCGATGACGATTTCGGTGGTACTCATGTCATTTGGATCATTATTGATTGCTGTTGTTCCTGCTTATGATTCAATTGGTGTATTGGCTCCCATCGTTTTGTTGATCGCGCGCTTGTTGCAGGGCCTGAGTGTGGGGGGTGAATATGGAGTGTCGGCTACCTACCTGAGCGAAGTGGCGCAAAAAGAACATCGCGGGTTTTATTCAAGCTTTCAATATGTAACGTTGGTGGGTGGACAGATTATCGCACTCGGCATACAGTTGATTTTACAATTTGTATTGCTCACCGAAGAGCAACTGATGGCGTGGGGCTGGCGCATTCCCTTCGCGATAGGAGCAGTATTTTCGTTAGTAGCATTCTACATACGCAATAGCTTGCATGAGTCAGATGCCTTTTTGTTTATCAAAGAAAAGAACGTGGTAGCTAAAAATGTTTTTGCGGACTTGCTGAAACACCCCAGGGAGATACTTATCGTGATGGGATTAACCTTGGGTGGTACGCTTGCTTTTTATACGTACACCACTTACATGCAAAAGTTTCTCGTGAACTCCGCGGGCGTTTCAAAGCAGGACGCTACAGTACTCTCATTTCTATCCCTGCTCGTGTTTATGATCTTACAACCTGCGTTTGGAAGTTTGTCAGATAAAATCGGAAGAAAACCGTTGCTCATTGGTTTTGGTATTACAGGAACCTTGCTCACCATACCATTGCTTACTTCCATTGCTGCTTCACATGATTTGATGAAAATATTTTTCCTGATGATTGTATCGCTGGTGATTGTGAGTGGTTACACCAGCATCAATGCAGTGGTAAAGGCTGAGTTATTTCCAGCACATGTGCGCACACTGGGAGTAGGGTTGCCTTATGCGATTACGGTGGCCGTGTTTGGCGGCTCGGCAGAATATGTGGCGCTGTGGTTTAAACAGGCTGGCCATGAAGAATATTTCTATTATCACATCACGGGATGTATCTTGATTTCGCTGATTGTATATCTGTTCATGACCGACACGAAGCACAGGAATAACATGGAGGATGAAGCAGCTTAGCACCTCATGTATGCGACTGAGTGAATTTGCTTAAAAAATATTTCAAGGATGGTCGGAAGTGCAGGAGTCAGCAAAGCAGTGAGCGGTTGCCACGGTGTTTGAGTATGCTAATACTACTATTTTCATATTCGTATAAACGCGAACAAAAAAAAGCGCGGTGTTGCCCGCGCTTTTTACTTTACTCAAAAATAGTATCTACTTCTCTTTCTTTAGTTGATCAAATTTATTCACCTCAGCTTTCTTAGGGAATGTGTTGTTGCTGATATCCACATCTGCTGTTTCAGCATTGGGGTCAACTACTATGCCAACCACTTCTTTTTCTTTTACAAATATTTTTGTCACCTCTTGTTCGTTCAGTCTCCAGATTTCGGCTGATACTTTTTCAATTTCTTTAGAGCCGTCTTTGTAGGTCCACTCAATTACAATCGGGCTGATCAGGCCACCATTGTTTTTAAACTTGAGTTGATACAGATTTTTCCCTTCGAGGTTTTTACGAACAGCATTGTCATCCAAGCGACTAAGGAACTGCCCATAGTTTGCATCGGGCGTGTTAATGACCGTGAGCGGCTGTGGCCCGCTGGAGAAGTCTGTCATTTTTCCATCTTTCTTTGTGGACGCAAGGTCGCCCGGCTGCACGGTTACGTTTTTCTTTTCCGGATCGGCCACTGCATTGTTCATCTTAAACCATTTTACTTCGTTCAATTCAAGATCAACATTGTCGGTTCCGTAAAACCAACCTCTCCAAAACCAATCGAGGTCAACCGCACTCACATCTTCCAGTGTTCTGAATAAATCAGCGGGGCGTGGGTGCTTGTATTTCCAGCGGTTTGCATATTCTTTGAACGCGCGATCAAATAGTTCGGGGCCCATGATGGTTTCGCGTAAAATAGTTAACGCTACCGTGGGCTTGTTATAGAAGTTATCTCCAAAAGCCATTAATCGCTCGTTGTCTGAGGTGGTCATCACCGGGCGCATGATATTTTTATCTCCTTTCATGTAGGGCACTATATCTTTTGGAGTGGTGTGGTGAAATTTAGGATAGCGTTCCATCTCGGTGCGTGTTTGCAAAAAGGTATTCAACCCTTCGTCCATCCACATCCACTGGCGCTCGTCTGAGCTTACGATCATCGGAAAATAATTGTGACCTACTTCGTGCACGATGGTTCCGATCATTCCCGCCTTCGCCTGGTCGCTCATTTTTCCATTGCGAGGTCTGCCTCCATTGAAACTAATCATCGGAAACTCCATACCGATGTTTGATGTGTTCACGGAGATGGCAACCGGGTAGGGGTAGTCAAATGTATTTTTTGAATAAACTTCAATTGCATTTTTCACGGCAAGTGTTGATTCTTCAGACCACGTTGGCAATCCTTCTTTGGGATAGAAAGACATCGCCAGGACTGTATTAGTTGGCAGTTTCACAGCTTGTACATCCCAAATGAATTTGCGCGAGCTCGCATACGCTACATCGCGCACGTTGTCCGCCTGAAACTTCCAGGTTTTCTTAGCGATTGATTTTGTTTTCTCTTTGGCGCGAGCTTCTTCTTCAGTAACGATCATCATCGGTTTATCGAAAGAAGTCTTAGACTTCTCAAAGCGATCGGCCTCAGTGGAAGAAAGAACTTCTTTTGCATTCATCAGGCTGCCGGTTCCGCCCACAATGTGATCTGCCGGAACGGTGATGTTCACTTTATAATTTCCGAACTCCAGCGCAAACTCGCCCAGGCGCTGAAACTGTTTGTTCTGCCATCCTTCAAAGTCATCGTATTGGCACATGCGCGGAAACCAATGTGCAATCAGGTATACATTATTATTGTCTTCAGGAAAATGCTCATATCCTTCGCGCGAAAGCAGGAACATACTGCGGTCGGTAATAGGATAATTCCATGACACATTGAACGTAAAGCTCTCACCTGATTTGAGTGGTGTTGCCAGGTCGATGCGCATCATGGTGTTGTTGATGGTGATCGGCAATGGTTTCCCCAATTTATCGGTTACGGAATTGATGGTGTATCCTGCCTGAAATTCTACCGGGCGCACCAGGTACTGCATCGTAAGTCCCGTTAAGGTATCGCGCAGGTTTCCAAATACACTTCCAAAATCTTCGTTGCCTTTCTTGTTTACATTCTGGTCAAGCTGAAGCCACAAAAAAGTAAGAGTTTCGGGTGAGTTGTTATAATAGGTGATGGTTTCTTTTCCATTCAGGCGATTGTCAGGTTCAACAATTTCGGCATCGATGGTGTAGTCAGCACGTTGCTGCCAGTATTTTGGTCCGGGTGCACCTGAGCCTGAGCGAAATTCATTTGGGGTGGGGAGCAGGTAATCCAGCTGCTCAAATTTTCCTTGCCACTTTTTTGGATCTTGGGCATTGCTCTGAAAGAATAACAACATGCCCATGAAGAGAAATACTAACTGTTTCATTTGGTGTTTGGTTTTTTAGTGCTGACAACCGATCTCCATGCCTCTGGATGAAGATCAATTATTTCCAATTAAGAATTAAAAATTAAAAATACATAATCAGGAGGGTTCCTCGCTATTGAAATTATAGCGAAGGCGAAATGGCTTGTTCAGATTGAAGAATAACTGAGGAATTTACTTCCCAATACAAAACTTCGAGAAGATTGAATCGAGCAAATCTTCTGTTGTGATCTCTCCTGTGATTTCGGAAAGATGGTGAAGCGATTGGCGAATGTCCATTGCCAGAAAATCTCCAGTAACCTGATTCATCATTCCTTCTAAAACTCTGTCGAGCGAATTATTTGCTTCCAGCAAACCATGATAGTGGCGTAAGTTGGTCACAAGCACATCGCCTTGTTTCACTTCGTTCAGATGAAGGGAGTCAATGATTTTGTCTTTCAGGAGCTGGATGTTTTGGCCTTGTGAAGCCGAGATCAATACAAAATTTTCGTGCGCTAATTTGGTGAGCAGTCCTTCATCGGCTTTATCCATTTTGTTTCCGATGCGGATGACAGGAGCCTTCAGCTGCGGAAGTGCGTTGGTTTCTTTTTCTATTTCTTCCCAGCTTGTTTGGGTCAGGTCAAACAAGTATAAAATGAGCGAAGCCTTGCGCATGCTTTCACGCGCGCGCTCCACGCCAATGGATTCGATCACATCAGATGTTTCGCGCAAGCCCGCTGTGTCCATAAAGCGAAAACGAATGCCGCCAAGAGTCATCTCATCTTCAATTACATCGCGCGTGGTACCGGCAATGTCGGAGACGATCGCTTTTTCTTCGTTGAGCAGAGCGTTCAGTAAGGTAGACTTTCCGGCATTTGGTTTTCCGGCAATCACTGTTGGTATGCCATTCTTAATGGCGTTGCCCTGATCGAAAGACTGCAACAAAGGAGCAATGTGAGATTGAATGTCCAGGATTAATTTTCTGAGATCATCGCGGTTGGCAAACTCAACATCTTCTTCACCAAAATCCAATTCAAGTTCTATCAGTGAAGCGAAGTGAATCAGCTCTTCGCGCAGTTCTTTGATTTTTTTTGAGAAGCCACCGCGCATCTGGTTGAGTGCGGCTTGTCGAGCGTTATCCGTATCGGCATGAATTAAATCGGCCACCGCCTCCGCCTGTGCTAAATCGAATCGACCGTTCAGGTAGGCGCGCTTTGTAAATTCTCCGGGTGTTGCAAGTCGTGCTCCGTTTTTCAAAAGAACCTTGATGATTTCTTTCACAATGATGGATGAACCATGACATGAGATTTCAACCGAGTTTTCTTTCGTAAAAGAATTAGGTGCCCGAAAAAGAGCTACCATTACTTCGTCAATATTCTTTCCTGCATCATGAAGCATTCCCAAATGAATTGTATGCGATGCCTGGGCGCGAAGATCCTTGCCTTTGAATACTTTTTGTGTAATGTCAATGGCATCCTTTCCGGAAAGCCGGATTACGGCAATAGCACTTATGCCTTGGGCTGTAGCAAGCGCTACAATCGTATCATCTATTGAATTCAAGATTCAGAGTTTAAAAATTCAGAAACCAGAAATTTACCGCACAATCAATACAGGGATGTTGACCCGATGGCGCACCGTGTCTACTGTAGTCCCAAACACGAGATCTTTTGCCCAGTGGTGACCATGCGCACCCATCACTAACAAATCTGCCTCGTAATCGTTCACTAACTCAGGAATGATGCGTTTGGGATTTCCATAGCCTACCTTGGTTTCTACTGAAAACCCGCGATCTCGCATTTGTGTTGCGTATTTTTCGAGTGCCGCTATATCTTCGCTGCTTTCGTGATCGGCAATTTCACTTCCATACCACATTGCTCCCGCAGTTTCTACCACGTGCAGCAGCAGATAAGAAGCTCCGCCACCGCCTTGTGCCACGGCACTTTGAATGGTGTTTGAATCTACACGACTGAAGTCGATCGTAAGAGCAATCTTTTTATAAATAATGTTTGAACGGAGATCACTCAGATCAACAGCACCTCCATGCGGCAGTAAATTTTTCTCGTGCCTTCTTCTGTCCAAAAGCGGTTTGAAGGCGATGTACACAAGTAGCCCGGCCGTAGCAAGGCAAATCGGTATAACGGTAATGGCAATCAGCCAGGTATATTCACTACCGCTGATAAGCCAGCCTTGAACTTCTGAATAAACTAGTTTTACATTGAGCGAAACGATGATAATCGCAATCGTCCACGCGGCAATTTTCACCCACGGCTTGATGACAAATACCCCCATCTTCTCTTTATCACTGGTAAAGTGAATGAGCGGGATGATCGCGAAGCCAAGTTGCAAGCTTAACACCACTTGACTGAACACCAATAAATCTCCAGTGCGATCTTCTCCGTAAAAGATAATGACAAGATAGGCTGGCGTGATGGCGATTAATCGCGTGATCAATCTTCTCAGCCACGGAGCAATACGTAAATTTAAATAGCCTTCCATTACGATTTGTCCCGCTAGCGTACCTGTGATAGTAGAGCTTTGACCTGCTGCAACCAGTGCAACTCCAAATAAAATGGATGCCCAGTTTGTACCGAGAAGAGGCGCAAGAAATTTATAGGAATCCTGGATATCGGAAACTTCAAACAAACCAGCGCGGAAAAAGGTGGAGGCTGCCAGGATAAGAATAGCAGAGTTCACAAAGAAGGCTGCATTCAATGCAATGGCTGAGTCGATGAAATTATATTTGATGGCAGACCAGATTCCTTTTTCACTGGTGTCATACCTGCGCGTTTGTACAAGCGATGAATGCAAATACAAATTGTGCGGCATTACCGTTGCACCAATAATTCCGATGGCAATATAAAGTGCGTCATCAGACGGCAAAGAAGGAACAAATCCTTTCACCAATTCGCCAACATCCGGCTTAGCCCAGATCATCTCCAATAAAAAAGACAACCCAATGATCATGACAAGAGCAATAATAAATGCCTCAATCTTGCGCATGCCATAGCTTTGCAACACTAGCAGTATCAGCGTGTCGAGCACGGTGAGTGTTACACCCCACACGAGCGGAAGCCCAAACAATAATTTTAAGCCGATCGCCATGCCAAGCACCTCTGCGAGATCACAGGCCGCGATCGCAACCTCGGCTAAAATCCACAAACAAAAATTAACGATAGGATGGTACGCAGTGCGCGATGCTTGAGCTAAATCCAATTGACGAACCACACCGAGTCGTGCGCTCAAGCTTTGCAAAAGAATTGCCATGAGGTTTGACATCAGCAACACCCAGATGAGTGCGTACCCAAACTTGCTTCCGCCTGCAATGTCTGTGGCCCAGTTTCCAGGGTCCATGTAGCCAACGCTGACCAAATAGGCAGGCCCCAGAAAAGCGAGTAATTTTCGCCACCCTTTCTGGTTAACGACATCAACGGTGGAGTGAACTTCGCTTAATGATTTTCGATGTATCGCTTCTTCCATATCAAACACTTACTAAAAGATTTTTTGAGACTTCTTTCGATAAAAAAACTTTGTGGCCATCGAGCAGTGCTTCCATTGACTCATCAAAGTCTTCTCGGCCAACGATTTTTATTTTCTTGCCAGGACGCGCTCCTATTTTATCCAATAGCTTTAACAACGAGGAGTCAGAATCTTTCACAGCGGCTATTTTTGCCTGCATGCCTATCATCAATTGATCGCAAGCAATGAGTTGTTGTGTCTTTATTTTTCCATGGTCATCGGGAATCGGATCTCCGTGTGGATCTACCGAAGGATAGCCAAGAAATTCATCGAGCTTCTGAATTAGACTTTTTGATTGAATGTGTTCCAGTTGCTCTGCTACTTCGTGTACTTCATCCCATGCAAAGCCTAATTTCTCTACCAGAAACGTTTCCCATAAACGATGCTTGCGAATCACCATGAGTGCTTCCGATTTTCCTCTGGCAGTGAGATTGGCTCCATAATACTTTTCGTATGAGATAAACTTTTTTAAGGCTAGCTTTTTCACCATATCTGTGGTGGATGCAGCCTTTGTTTTCATGGCTTCCGCCAGCTCGTTGGTGAGCACGGGCTTGGTGCCATCTTCCGAAAGATGGTAGATTGCTTTAAGATAGTTTTCTTCGGTGAGACTGGGCATACAAAAGAATTAACAACCCAAAGGTAGTTAAAATTTAGATTACCCTAAAAAACTATTTAGATAAACAAGCGTTCGTAACAATGCTACTTTTTAGTAACTTGATTAGAGAATATGAATTTCTATGAAACCATTTTTGCTATCCGCTATTTTCTGTCTGTTTCAGTTTCAGTCCGGTATGTGTCAAAATGGCCCGGCAGATAGTTTGTATAACCAAGCCAAAAAATTTTGGTTTAATAATTCAGACAGTGTACGGTATTATTTGGAGCAGACTCTCAAAGTCTCCAGAGAAACCAATTACCTTAAAGGAGAAGCGAATGCATTAAAAGGTTTGGGCTTTTTCTCTCATTCCAATGCGGAACGGTTGCAGCATTATGTAAAGGCTCTTGAAATCAGGCAGCGATTGAAAGACTCGGTTGGTATTGGTGTTTCCCTTATGGATATAGGTACTGTATATGATGAACTCGGAGAGGGCGACAAATTCAATGACTACTTGAGTAAATCTCTGCAAGTGAGAAGGAAGATTAATGACTTTGGAGGCATTGCACTTTGTCTGATTATGTTTGGTCACCACGAAGAAAAAGGCGGTAATTATCAACAGGCATTGACAAAGTACCGGGAATCATTGATTTATCGCCTCAAAGCGGGCGACATTAATGGGATTGGCTTCGCGCATATCAACATCGCAAATGCATTCGTTAATTTGAATCAATATGATTCAGCTCTTCATTATACGAGGTTGGCCCAAAATGAATTCAGGCAGGCTAACAATACTTTGCAACAGGAGTGGATTTCGTGGATTATAGCGCGCTGTCATTTGGAAAAAGGTTTTCCGGATAAGGCTCTTCAGGAGTTGTTAGGGAATAAAGTTGTTGATGATAATTATACGTTGCGGGTTCTTGGCCTCTTATCGAATATTTATGAAGCAAAATCTGATTTCAGACAGGCCTTGGTTTATCAGAAAAAATGGATTCGAAAAAATGAGTCTCTTCAAAGGGAATCCAATCAGGAGAAAACCCTCAGGTTGGCTGCTGACTATGAGTTTAAATTGAAGTTAGAAAAAGGTCTGCGACACGATGAAATGATTAAAATAGAGAAAAGACGACAAGATAATTTGCAATTTCTTCTTATCGGCATTGGGTTGATTGTAATTTTTATGTTGATCATTTCCGTTCGAAAAAGGATATCTGATAAGGCATTGGAGATTGTTTCGTTTGTTGGCTGTCTTCTTTTATTCGAATGTCTGATTGTATTGATTGACCCTACACTTCAGATCTGGAGCGGGAATAAACCCATTCTGCTTTTTCTGGGAAACGCGGTGCTTGCATTGCTAGTGGCGCGAATACATTCTTTTCTGGAAAAATATTTTAAGGCCATGGTGCTGCCTCGTCACGCTTAAACGAAACTCGATTCATAAATTGAATCAAGGCAGATTCTTCATTAATCCACAGAGCATTGGGTTCAATAGTTGTTGCTGAATGATTTTCCTGAATAAACTTTAGGATTTTGTTCACATCCAAATTCTGAAAGTCAATTGAAAAGGCCGTAGAATTATTTCTGAATGCAGTGGCGCCTGAGGAATTTTCCTGAATAAAGAAAGGTAATCCGCAGGCCAGGTATTCGTATAGCTTGGTAGGTATTTTGTCTTTTGTATGAGACATCATCGGATAACTGATGATGCCAAAATTAGCTGTAGCGATGGTTTCAAGAATTTTCTCATGTGTAATGAAATGATCTCCACCAATCAATGAAATGAAATGGCAGTCTTTGATCTCTGATTGGATTCTTTCTAATGCAGAAGACATAGGTGAGTATCCGATGATTTCAAGTGAAACTTTTGAGTCCAATTCATAAAGTTTCTTCGCTAGGGTGATTGCTTCAAAGATTCCAGTGCTTTCTGCCAGCGTTCCTGTAAAAATGAGTTTGAGTGAATCTGGATCTGGCTTTCGCTGAAAATCATTTGGAACTTTTGCTTTGTTCTCTGCTACACAATACTTTTTTCCAATGAAGTCCAATTCATTTTCATAACACTTCTCAGCAAGGACAAATCCCGAAACAAAAATACTTGTGATCTTTTCTTTGCAGCGAACCAGACTGGCCACTGGCCAGCGAAGAGGTTTTGCAAAAGCATTTGTGTAAAGAATGTTTTTGAAATAATTCTCTTGTATATCGTAAATAATTTTCTTGCGACTAATAAAGCGATAGATCAACGCAATTCCCAAAAGCTCGTGTGTTGAAACAATCAGTATATCTGGTTTTAGTTTTAAAGCTATTCTAAGGATTTTCAACCTCACAGCTATTCGCGATAAGCTGATCCGTCCATTTACTTTGTGTTGAATAAAGGTGATGCTGCCAATCGTTTGTTTTGATGATGAAGTCGCTCCTGCGATGAAAACTTCGTGCCCTGCATTTGCCAGCGATTGCCCTATTTTTTCAAAAGCCCGCGGTTCATCTACAGGTTTGAGTACAGAGGCGAGGAGTATTCTTCTTTTTTTTATTTCTTGCATCCGAATTTAAAATTAGAACATAAATGCAACTTCAGGAACTCATCGAAAAAACGTGGAACGACCGCGAGCTTCTTAAGACAGCTGAATCACAGCAAGCCATTCGCGAAGTAGTAGATCAACTTGATAAAGGAAAACTGCGTGTGGCGGAACCGATCACAGGGGGATGGCAGGTGAATGAATGGGTAAAGAAGGCCGTGATCATGTATTTCCCTATCCAACAAATGCAAACCATCGAGGTAGGCCCATTCGAATTTCATGATAAGATTGCACTGAAGAAGAATTATAAAGACCTCGGAGTGCGGGTGGTGCCTCACGCTGTTGCGCGGTATGGATCGTTCCTTCAAAAAGGGGTGATCATGATGCCATCGTATGTGAATATTGGTGCCTACGTAGATGAAGGTACTATGGTTGATACCTGGGCAACAGTTGGCAGCTGTGCGCAAATTGGAAAAAATGTTCACCTGAGTGGTGGTGTTGGCATTGGCGGTGTGCTCGAGCCTGTTCAGGCCGCTCCTGTTATTGTAGAAGACAATGCATTCATCGGATCGCGTTGCATTATTGTGGAGGGCGTTCGTGTTGGGAGGGAGGCGGTGCTTGGCGCCAATGTGGTGCTTACAGCAAGTTCCAAAATCATTGATGTAACCGGTCCGCAACCTGTTGAATACAAAAATTACGTTCCGGAAAGATCTGTTGTAATTCCGGGAACTATTACGAAAACATTTCCAGCAGGTGATTTTCAGGTTCCGTGCGCCCTTATTATTGGCACGCGCAAGGAAAGCACTGACAAAAAGACCTCTTTAAATGACGCTTTACGCGATAATGGCGTGTCCGTTTAAACTACGGCATAGAGTTTGACTCTAACCTATTGTAAACGTAAATTTGAATATGCGTAGGGCTGTTTTAATCATTGCGGTTTTGGGGTTGCTGGCCTTTTCATTTGCACCTGCCCCTCCTGCTGAAATTATTACCCGGGGTGCCACCTTTGGAACGGGCGAGCGGCTGGATTATGAAATGTATCTGGGAATTTTTACAGTTGCGAAAGGATCTGCGGTAGTAGATAATAAACTTCATGTGAAGAATAACAGGGGCTGCTTTAAGGTGGATGCATACATGCAAACACTTGGAATTGCTTCGTGGATATCAAAAGTTAACGACAACTGGGGGGCTTATGTGGATACGGCCAAAATTATCACTCACGAATCTTATCGAAAGCTAAGCGAAGGGCCATACCGGCTCGATGAGTTGATCACCTATGATCACGAAAAAGATGTAGCCTCGGTAAAAGTTGCTGATAAAACCACTGGCATTTACAAAGAACCAAAATTTTATCCCACGCCTAATAATGTTCGCGATGTGGTAACAGGTTTCATGTTTCTGCGTGTAATTGATTTTGCGAAACATAAGAAGGGCGATACGTTAACAGTCTCCGGATTTTTTGAAGACAAGGCCTATCAAATGAAGATCATTTTTATGGGACGGGAGACCATCAAAACGGACATTGGTAAAATCCCTTGCTACAAGCTGGTGCCGATCATGCCGGATAATCAATTATTCCGCGGGGAGAATTCAGTAACGGTTTGGATCTCTTCAGATGGAAATCAAATTCCTGTAAAAGTAGATGCAAAGATGTTCATTGGACATGCGGGAACAGAGTTGGTGAGTTTCCGCGGCTTGAAGAATCAATTAAAAATCATCCCCTAACAGGAAATTATTTTTTGATAAAGGGAAGCGTTTGCTATCTTGGGTAAAACTTAGAACCCAAACCTTTTTCATATGCTAAAAGAATTCAAAGCCTTTGCTATGCGGGGTAATGTGATAGACCTCGCAGTCGGTGTAGTAATTGGTGCTGCCTTCAACAAAATTGTGGGATCACTGATTGACGATGTGATCACTCCACTTATTCTTAAGCCCGCACTTGACGCTGCTAATCTTTCGCACCTGAATGAGTTGGTTGCATTTAAAACCGTCAAATATGGCGTGTTCCTTTCGTCAGTTCTTAATTTTATCATCGTTGCATTTGTATTGTTTCTCATTATCAAAGGAATGAATGCAGCGCAGAAAAAAGAAGAAGCAAAGCCTGCCGCCCCGGCACCTCCTCCTGCCGATATACAGTTGCTAACTGAGATTCGTGATTTGCTTAAAAAATAATTATTCGGGTATCGTTTTTTCTTGTAGCAAACTAAGACAGTTGCAAGAAGCCGCTTCATGGCGGCAATTCATAACGCTGGAAATCTTTTCGATAAGTTCCTGGTGATCGATCGGTTTTCGAATGATAGGTATGTTGATTTCCTCACAAAACTCAAGAGCGAAGGATTCAATGCCGATCATTTCGATTTGTCGATTGGCAGCGATTTGCAGGCACGCCTTAAAATCAGCGTCATCAGCTTTTACTTCCAAGATGGCAAGCTTCAAATCGAATGTTTCAAGAATTACCTTTGCTTCTTTTAAATTAGCAGCTACCAACGTGCCGAAGTGCGGAAGTAAAAGTTGATAAACAGCCATTGCACTCATCAATTGGCTATCGTACAACAGAATGTTGCATTTGTCTTTTTTCACAGAATCGCTAGTCTAATAAATTCAGCAGGGTCTTCCTGTTTTTGATAATGATATTTCGATTGTTTAATTCAACGATACCTTGTTTTTGAAAAACGGCTAACACACGAAACGCATACTCCACGCTACATCCTGCAAAATCGGCAATCTCCTTTTTGGTGACACTACCTGTATGATCAACGCCATTTAACTTGCTTAACTCCAGAATTGATAGCGCAACACGTTGTGCAGCATCCATGCAACTCATAGTCTTTAATCGCTCGGTCAGTATCTTGGTTCTGCGATGAAACTGATTCGCAATGGAGGAATCAAACCTTGCCTCTTTGGCGATTGCTACATCGAGTATGTCAAGCGGGATGAACCGGGCAGTTACTTTTGTGAGGGTTGTCAGCGACAAAGCGTTTGGCAATTCAAATAGACAGTTGAGGCCGTGAATCGAATTGGCTCCATCGTAAGCAACGGTAAACTTGTTTCTTCCCTTAACGAGAAAATATTTAACGATCCCTTCCTTTATGATATAAACCCCAGGTGCTCGTTTATCGATCTTTAAAAGGACTGTATTTGCCGGAATAACGGTGGCAGTAATCGAGATTTCATAAATGAGTTTTAGAACATTTTCACGACTGCCATCTTCCTTTCTCATGAAACTCGCTTTTGACGTCTCTAAAAATATCGAGCATCATTTTAAAAACGAAAGGCAAGCGGCCTAAATGCCCATAACTATGAACTAAATCATAGAGAATTTTCAATCTCTAAGTAAATATACTTACACGGTAGAGCTAATTTTTAGGATGAGACCCAAATACCTGCGAAGGTAGATGGGCCAACTCTCTATCGCGCAGCTACCATTTTACGAAACGATCAGATACTACCAACGCTCTGCTTCAGGCCCTTGTTCGATGGCTGCGCACTATAAATTCTTAGAAGGAAAATTTTTGTGGATTGCTTATTGGGCCAATGTCAAACCTAGGTGAGGAAGAATGATTATATAATTCTGATAGATCTAAGTTATGACACGATCTATCAGGTGTTTTAAGTATTTCAAAAGTTGCGTGTCGTCTGCACTTTCTCCAAAATCGGTAAGAGAAGGCAAATTGTTTTTGAAAAAATATTGGTAGTGCGACATTTCAATAATGGTACTGCTCAGCGATCGGGCGAAAGGGTATTGAGGATTCAATTCTAAAATCAATCCGGCCAACTTCGAATTGAAATCTTTATAAGGTTTGAAGAATTGATTTTTATTATCCTCTTTCACATGTCGAGTCAAGTAAACCTTGGAAGCTTCTTTAATGACAATCCTATGAAGTGCGTTCATATCCATAGCTGTATTCGCATCTTGCGGCAAGTCTACTTTCATCAGCAGGAGCTCGAGCGCTATTTCTAATTTTCTTTGAGGGTCTGAAAGATTATTGGTGAGGAAGGTGAGTTGATAATCCATCCATTTCCAGTACCATTGAAATAAGTAAATGAGCAGCCGATGTTTGCTTTCGAAATAGCGATAGATGCTCGATTCGTTAGTCCCGAGTTTTTGGGCTAGTTTTTTAAACGTAAAATCCTCAAGGCCCAATTTGTCAATCAAGGCAACTCCGTGAATCAAAATACTTTTGCCCAGATTAGATTGCTCCGGGTTCTTTAAAAACAGCTTTTCGTTGACTTTTACGTGTATTTGCCATTCCATATACAAACTTACAACCAATTTAGTATTGTTTGAGTAATCATTTTATAAATGAAAGTAATACTTTTAATAATAGAATTAATACTACATTTGCCGCTGAATTAAAACAACGTCAATTATGGGTAATCAGAAAACTCCCATTACTGTGGCCTATGGCGATGGTATTGGTCCTGAAATCATGGAAGCAACCTTGTCAATTTTAGACGCGGCAGGAGCTCAAATTGAAATTGAAAAAATTGATATCGGAGAGCGTGTTTACCTGAAAGGTCACACTTCCGGAATCGAGCCATCGGCTTGGGAGTCTTTGCGAAGAACAAAAGTCTTTTTAAAAGCACCTATTACGACTCCACAAGGAACGGGTTTTAAAAGCTTAAATGTAACCACGCGTAAAACATTAGGATTGTATGCCAACATTCGGCCATGCATCGCTTATTCTCCTTATGTCGCTACCAAGCATCCAAAGATGGATCTGGTGATCATACGGGAGAATGAAGAAGACCTGTATGCTGGCATTGAACACCAGCAAACAGATGAAGTAACCCAGTGCTTAAAACTTATTACCAAACCTGGCAGCGAAAAGATTATCCGTTTTGCGTTTGAATATGCGCGCGCCTACGGTCGTAAAAAAGTTACATGCTTTACGAAGGATAACATCATGAAAATGACGGATGGATTATTTCATCAGACATTTGAAACCATCGGAGCTGAGTATCCAGAATTGGAAAAAGAGCATTGGATCGTGGATATTGGCGCAGCGAAACTAGCCGATACGCCTGAAGCTTTTGATGTGATTGTGATGCCCAATTTGTATGGAGATATCTTGTCGGATGTGGCTGCACAAATTTCAGGCTCTGTAGGGTTGGGAGGTTCTGCCAATATTGGTGCTGAATATGCCATGTTCGAAGCCATCCATGGATCTGCTCCCCGTAGAGCAGGCCAGAATGTGGCAAATCCCTCCGGACTTTTATTAGGAGCCGTGCAAATGATGGTGTACATAGGACAACCTAAGGTGGCCGAAAATATTCATAATGCATGGTTGAAGACATTGGAAGATGGCTTGCATACGTACGACTTATACAAAGAGGGAACGAGCAAGCAAAAGTTAGGCACAAAAGAATTTGCTCAAGCTGTTATTTCCCGATTGGGTCAAAAGCCTGAAAAGCTAACTGCTGTGCAGTATGCAGGTAACGATAATAAGAAAATACAAGGAACCTTTAAGGTGACGCAACCGGCTAAGAAAGACCTTGTGGGTATCGATATATTCCTACACTGGAATGGTGAAAACCGCAATGCCGAAGTTTTAGGAAATGCATTGAAGAAATTTTCGGCAGGGCCATTGGCGCTTGCCATCATAACGAACCGTGGAGTAAAGGTTTATCCAAATGGCTTACCAGAAACATTTTGCACCGATCATTGGCGCTGCCGTTTCACATCAAAGGAAATGGATAAGCCAACGAATTATGCAGAAGCGATTAAACTGATGCAACAAATTCAATCGGCTGGTTTTGATATTATAAAAACTGAAAACCTTTATCGCTTTGACGGTAAAATTGCTTTCTCGTTAGGTCAGGGACAGTAGTTGTAAAATCAAATTCGATTTTACCTTATGTATGGAAAGTTCTGATTGTGAGCGGATGCTTTTTCAAGTTAAATGCTCAATCAGAATTTTCCTTTTTTTGTTAATCATCATTTATTTCAATCCTTTCTAAAGCTGTAAGTTATGGATTGTTATCTTGATTTCTGGAACTTAACGTTTGCCTATATTCAAGATTACCTTTATCAATTTAACTCCATTACTGATAAGGCAGGTTATCGATTTGAAAATCAATTATGGGTTGAGCAACAAAAAGCCGTTAAGGAACGATTAGATGCTTTATCAGACTTGCATGATAAAGTAAATCGGCTTCTTGCAAAAGAGCGCTTTTCAAAGGAGGATGTAAAATTTTTAAAGACGTCACTCACTCAGTGTTCAATACCCAATCAACTCAAAGATGGTTTTTATACGCTGGCAGCAGAAGTATTGAGGAGGTTGGGTGAAATGAATTTTACTTTATCGGAAGATGATACAAATAATTTTGACTCAATTACTTCAAACGTTTCAGGTCCATGTGATGAAATACTTCTCACGATCTTTCAAAACTTACCATGGTCCTGGAAAATTGATGAAATTGATTTATTAGTTAAGATGGTGGCTAGAAAGATGCAGGAGCAATTCGATAATATTTTATCGATCACTTATTATCCGCATCTTTTTTATCGAAATCAACACGCCTATTTGATGGCAGTTGTCAATACACGCCAAGGATCATTTCCTTTTATATTGCCTTTTGTTAATTCAAACAGAATAACCTGCGATGCCGTGATTGCCGGAGAAACTGCTTTGGTTCAGGTGTTTTCTTTCAGTCGTTCTTACTTTCAGGTTTCTTGCCCGCATCCGAACTTATTAATCAAATTTTTACACCATTGGATGCCGACTAAACCCAAGGCGCAGCTCCTCATTAATTTAGGATATATCGATTGGGGAAAATATGTAATGTTATCGGATTTGCTGCAGCAACAAAATATGTCATCTGAGAAGTTTGACTTCGCACCTGGCATTCGTGGATTGGTGATGATTGTTTTTACATTTCCGCAGAGTAATCTGGTGATCAAACTCATCCGCGATACCCCTAAGCCACCGAAGGATACAGCCAAGGAAGATGTAATTGCCAAGTATAATTTAGTTTCCACATTAGATCGGGCAGGTCGTGTAGCCGATGCACAACGATATTATCGAATTGATTTTCCCATCGACAGTTTTTCAAAAGAACTACTAAAGGAATTACTTGAGCAAGCTCCCAGTAGTTGTCATCAGGAAGGGGATAAACTGGTACTTTCAGATGTATATCTGGAGCGAAAACTCATTCCCATGAATTTATACTTAGAGCAAAGACCGGAAATTGAAAAAGAAATAATCATGGATTATGGAAGAGCTATTGAAGAAATGGCATCAACCAATCTTTTTCCAGGCGATCTGCTCATTAAAAATTTTGGAATTAGTCAGGAACAGCGAGTTATCTTTTATGATTATGATGAAGTGTGCCGTGTAACGCAATGCGAGTTTCTGGAATTACCCGGTAATTGGGAAGAGGAGGATGTAACGCAAAATCTGGTGGTTTATCCCAATCAGATTTTTCCGCAGGAGTTCCCTAAGTTTTTATTACCGAGTAGTAAACGACACCTGCTGACTGATCATTTTCATTATTTGTTTCAACCGCATTTTTGGAGAGAAGTGCAGGCTAGAATAAAAAGTAGCGTGATCATGGATCACGCTCCGTACAGACCTAATTTATAAAATCTACCAGTCGATTACTTCTTAAACCGATCAGCTACAATCAAATCTTTGCTGCCCGCTTTATATTGGTAAAATCCACTGCCTGACTTCACTCCTTTGTGTCCAGCCTGAACCATATTTACCAGCAAAGGACAAGGCGCATATTTAGGATTACCAAAGCCATCGTGCAAAACGCGAAGAATAGAAAGGCATACATCCAAACCAATAAAATCTGCCAGTTGCAGAGGTCCCATCGGATGGGCCATACCTAGCTTCATCACTGTATCAATTTCTTCTACGCCAGCTACACCTTCGTATAGTGAATAGATGGCTTCATTAATCATGGGCATTAAAATGCGATTTGCTACAAAGCCTGGGTAATCGTTTACTTCTACCGGAACTTTCTCCAGCTTCCTGGACAAATCCATCACCAGTTGAGTAGTTTCATTGCTGGTGGCATAGCCGCGAATTACCTCGACTAATTTCATCACGGGTACTGGGTTCATGAAGTGCATGCCTATTACTTGGGAAGGTCTTTTAGTAACGGAGGCTATTTTTGTGATAGAGATAGACGAAGTGTTGGTAGCAAGTATTGCTTCTGCTTTTGCAGCCTCATCAATGTCTTTGAAGATTTTTAATTTCAAATCAACATTCTCTGTTGCTGCTTCTACGATGAGGTCGGCCTTACCAATCCCGTCTTTTATAGAAGTGAAGGTGGTGATATTCGCCAATGCCTTCTGTTTTATGTCTGCAGAGATTGAACCTTTTTCTACCTGGCGATTTAAATTCTTCTCGATGGTAGCGATCGCTTTTTTCAGCGCGTCTTCTGAAATATCAATCAATGAAACGTTGAAACCGAATTGTGCAAATACGTGGGCGATGCCATTGCCCATGGTACCTGAGCCGATCACTGCGATGTTGTTCATGTCTTTTTTTAATTTGAGGGCAAAGATAAGTCGTAGCCCTATTTATCAATAATAAATTTAAATGTAGGAGCAAAAGAGCAAGCAGAGTAGGATTGAAAAGATTTTAGAAAGGTTAAGCTAATTTTTAATAGATTTATTGAAAGATAGTGTTAACATAAATAGACGTGCCAACAAAAAGAAATGAATTGAACTCGGAAAAGTTGAAAGGAATTCTTGGCAATCCTTTCACAATATTCTTCCTGGGACCATTGCTTTTTTTATTGTCAGCAAAATTCACAGGCTACCAGATTTTTTATAGTGCGGACGCTCAGAGTAAAGAGAGGTTGAAATCAATTTGGTTACTCTCGCTTGGGACATTGTTTTATGCTGCCGTAGCTGTGGCAATTATTTTGATTGCCGACTGAATTTGTCCTTAAGTTTAGTGCGTATATATTATGAGCACTCGCCCTGAAGTTCACAAAGGAACTCGTTACAAACGTCTAATCAGGAACCGACTGCCTTCCAACCACCATGCTTCCACCACCCTTTATCTTGCACAGTTCTGCAAGGGGAGAGTGCAGGAACAGTGTAAGGAGTCCAATCCTGAATGGATGATATAAGATCGCCACCCTGCAGCCAATCAATCAACTCTGCGCTGGCGGACGGTAAATAATCGCCCACTGGTGAATTCGCTTTGGGTTAACATTGAAAAAGCAACGCGGAAGAAAAATGATTTTCTGAAGAATGCGTTGAGGAATTAAAATTTACTCAATCTCCACTTCCTTCGCGCGCTCCATTGCATTAAACCGGATGGAAAGCCTTCTGGAATTTTTATTGGCAGAATCGCATTTGACAGACGGCTCGATGTTATAATGAAAGAATTTCTGATTTCGCTTATACAATTCATTTTGATCCGGTCTTCCCAGCAGCTTGATTATTTCTTTTTCGGTAAGCCCCTTCAATTTGTATTTTTGTTCCTGCAAAGACGTTTGCATTTTCTCGCGCACGTGATTACAGCCGTTTTTATCATCCTTCCAGGCAGCCAGGTCCATGTTTTTGAATTCGGGAAGCGGTTTCCCGCAGGCAATCAACAGGATAGCAAAAAGAAATAATTTTTTCATAATTCAGTTTCTCGTAAAATTCAAATTACTTTGCAGGCGAATTTGATTGCTCAAAAGTAATCATCTCTATAACAATTAAGCACCGATATTTCTTCACTTTAATTTACAATTACTACACGCTGCAGCATGGTATTTAAAATCTTCAAAGTAATCTGGGTTTTTTCTTTGCTTGGCCTGATGGCTGCCTTTATGTATATGTATGCTTCATGGCCTGAGACGGTGGTGGTATTCGACAAAGGTGAGCCACTTTCGGTTTCCCGCGAACTTCTTTTTTACATGGTTTTGGCGATCACGGCTATAATCAACACATTGGTGTTTGTGATTACACGTGTTTTTCCCGAAAGTAAAACAGATTTCAAATCCTGGTTTTACGGAATGGTGATTTGCCTCAATCTTTTCTTTGTTGTGGCCATTAGCTTTGTAACAGTTTTCAACAGCGGGGAGAAATTTAGATACGAAGAAATAGGATTGGCTATCTACGGAAGTGTAATCCTGCTGCTGGTTTGGGCGGCTGCCTGGCCCGTTTACAGAATT
Organism: uncultured Ohtaekwangia sp.; assembly: GCA_964571345.1. Lineage (GTDB taxonomy): Bacteria > Bacteroidota > Bacteroidia > Cytophagales > Cyclobacteriaceae > ELB16-189. Next base: position 882 of record CAZNCO010000006.1, on the reverse strand, counting down.
TATTCGATGATAACCAGGAAGGCTGTGTGAATTTTGTAATTTGCACTACTTGTTTTTGACGAATTACTAACTTTGCGTTTTGAACGGGAGAATGCATATCTCCTGATTTTTTAAACTAGAACTAATTTAGAACCACTCATGGCGAAAGACACGATTCAATATGACGAGTCGAGCATTAAGTCGCTCGATTGGCGCGAACACATTCGCTTGCGCCCCGGTATGTACATTGGAAAGCTGGGCGATGGCTCGGCCAAAGACGATGGCATTTATGTGCTGGTGAAAGAAGTGATCGACAACTGCATTGACGAGCACATGATGGGCTACGGAAAAGTAATTGACGTACAAATCACTGATCAGAAAGTGGTGGTCCGTGATTATGGTCGTGGCATTCCGCTCGGGAAAGTTGTGGATGTAGTTTCAAAAATAAATACTGGCGCGAAATACGACTCCGGAGCTTTTCAGAAATCGGTTGGTTTGAATGGCGTGGGTACGAAGGCGGTGAATGCGCTCTCCAATTATTTTAAAGTTCAGGCTTTCCGCGATGGCGCAACCAAACTAGCTGAATTCAAAAAAGGAGTTTTGGTTAATGATCCTCGCCAAGGTAAGTCAGATGAGAAGAACGGAACACTCGTGGAGTTTGAACCGGATAATACGATGTTCAAGCATTATCACTTCATCCCCGAATATTTGGATGATTTGATGTGGAACTATGCGTTCTTAAATGCCGGACTTACCATTAATTATAATGGACGAAAATTTTATTCGAAGGATGGTCTGCTTGACTTGCTAAAACAGAAATCAGATGCCGAAGAAATCCGTTACCCGATCATTCACTTCAAAGGTGATGATATTGAAGTAGCGCTCACGCACGGTAATCAATAC